>CAYMRG010000287.1:0-6900 GCA_964392555.1 uncultured candidatus Brocadiaceae bacterium | reverse complement strand
ACGCTGTCCGGCAATCCGGTGGCGATGGCAGCGGGCTTGCGCACGCTCGAGATCCTCGCCGGCGAGCACGTCCACGCGCGGCTCGAAAAGCTCGGCGAACGGCTCGAACGCGGCGTCCGCGCGCACCTCGCCGCGCATCCCGAATGGCCGGCGACGTTCGTCCGCGAAGGTTCGCTGTTCTGGCTGCTGCTCGGCGGGCGCGAGGCGCCGCGCCGCGACGACCGGATCCCGGCCGACGGCGCGCGCCTGTATCGCACGTTCCACCGCGCCTGCCTCGAACGCGGCGTCTACCTGGCACCATCGGCCTATGAGGTCGGGTTCCTGTCGGCGGCGCACACCGACGCCGACCTCGACCGCGCGCTCGCCGTGTTCGGTGACGCGCTGGCGAAGGCGTTCGCGGAGGTGCAGCCGTGAAACGCGCCGCCGCCGATGCCCCGTTCGTCGCCGTCGCCAGCGGCCGCGCGCCAAAGCGTCGTCCCCTGTGGATCATGCGCCAGGCAGGCCGCTAACTGCCCGAATACCGCGAGGTCCGCAGCAAGCTGTCGTTTCTCGAGATGTGCAACACGCCGGCCGCGGCCGCCGAGGTGACGCTGCAGCCGATCCGCCGCTACGGCATGGACGCTGCGATCCTGTTCACCGACCTGCTGGTGCCGGTGCCGCCGATGGGCATCGGCCTCGACTACACGCCCGGTCCGGTGCTCGCGAAGACCGTCGCGACGATGGCCGACGTCGAGGCGTTGCGCATCCCCGATCCGGAGCGCGACCTGACGCCGATGCTCGAGAGCGCGCGGCGCGTGCGCGCGGAGCTGGCCGAGGACAAGGCGCTGATCGGCTTCGTCGGCGCGCCGTTCACGATGGCCTGCTACCTCGTCGAGGGCAAGGGCAGCAAGAACTGGGACCGCACGCGGCAGATGATGCACCAGGAACCCGCCGTGTTCGACGCGCTGCTGCGCCGCATCACGGCATGCCTGAAGCCGCTGGTCGGCGCGCTGGCGCGGGCCGGCTGCGACGCGGTCCAGGTGTTCGATTCGTGGGCGACCGTGCTCGGCGCCGACGACTGGGCCGCGCACTGCGCGCCGCACAGCGACGAGCTGCTGCAGGCGGCACGCGACGCCGGCGCGATCGCGCTGCACTTCGTCAACGGCGCCACGCAGCACCTCGCGCGCATGGCGGAATCGCCGGCGAACGTGCTCGCCGTCGACTGGCGCACGCCGATGCGCGAGCTGCGCGCGCGGACGCCCGAACGCTTCGCGCTGCAGGGCAATCTCGATCCGACCGCGCTGTTCGGCGACGAGGCGACGCTGCGCGCCAAGGTGCGCGCGATCTGCGCCGCCGCCGGCCCGCGCCACGTCTTCAACCTGGGCCACGGCATCCTGCCGACGACGGATCCGCGCGCGCTCGAGGTCGTCGTCGAGGAGGTCCACCGCGCATGAGCCGCGATCTGCACGAGGCGCTGTTCGCGAAGTACGACCGCCCCGGTCCGCGCTACACCAGCTACCCGACCGCGCCGACCTGGCGCGCGGAGTTCGGCGAGGCGGGCCACCGCGACAGCCTGCAGCGCGCTTCGGCCGCCGCCGGCGCGCCGCTGGCGATGTACGTGCACCTGCCGTTCTGCCACAGCATGTGCTTCTACTGCGGCTGCAGCGTCGTCATCAGCAACGACGAGTCGAAGGGTGCGCGCTACGTCGGCGAGGTGCTCGCCGAGGCGAAGCTCGCGCGCGACCTGCTGACCGTCGACCGACCCGTCGTGCAGCACCACTGGGGCGGCGGCACGCCGACGTTCCTGCCGTCGGACCAGCTCGAACGGCTGTTCACCGGTCTCGCAGCGCTGTTCCCGCTGACGCCGGACGCCGAGGTCAGCATCGAGGTCGATCCGCGCGTGACGACCGTCGACCAGCTGCGCACGCTGCGCCGCTGCGGCTTCGACCGCATCAGCATGGGCGTGCAGGATTTCGACCCGCACGTCCAGGAGACGATCCACCGCGTGCAGTCGTTCGAGCTGACGCGCGACCTGGTCGCCGCGGCGCGCGAGGTCGGCTTCACGTCGGTCAACCTCGACCTCGTCTACGGCCTTCCCCACCAGACCGAGGCCGGCTTCGGCGCGAGCCTCGCGAAGGTCCTCGCGCTGCGGCCCGACCGCCTCGCCTGCTACGGCTACGCGCACGTGCCGTGGCTGAAGAAGCACCAGCGCGTGCTGCCCGAGGCCGCGATGCCGAAGGGCCCGGCCAAGCTCGCGCTCTACCTCGCGGCGCTCGGCGCGTTCCAGGACGCGGGCTACGTCGCGATCGGCATGGACCACTTCGGCCTGCCCGGCGACGGCCTCGTGCGCGCGGCCGAGCGCGGCGATCTGCACCGCAACTTCATGGGCTACACGACGGCGCCGGCCGAGGACATGCTGTCGTTCGGCGTCACCGCGATCAGCGAGCTCGCCGGCGCATTCGCGCAGAACAAGAAGCCGCTGAACGAATACCGCAGCGACGTCGCCGCCGGCCGCCTGCCGGTCGAACGCGGGCTGCGCCGCAGCGCCGACGACGAGGCGCGCCGCCGCGTGATCCTCGACCTGATGTGCCGCTTCCGGCTGCGCTGGGACGACCACGGCGGTCGCGAGCACTTCGCGCGCACCTACGCGACGGCGCTGCAGAAGCTGCCGCCGATGGCCGCCGACGGGCTGTGCACAATCGACGACGACGGCATCCGCGTCACCGCGCTCGGCCGGATGTTCGTGCGCAACCTCGCGATGCCGTTCGACGCCTACCTCGAACGCCAGCAGCAGGGCACGCAACCGATGTTCTCGAGGACGGTCTGATGCGCGTCGCGGTGCTGATGCTGAACCTGGGCGGTCCGGCGTCGCTCGCCGAGGTGCGGCCATTCCTGAAGAACCTGTTCGCCGACCGCGAGATCATCCGCTTTCCCGGCGGCGCGCTCGGCCAGAAGGTGTTCAGCTCGCTGCTCGCGCGGCGCAAGGCGCCGTCGTCGGCGCAGAACTACGCCGCGATCGGCGGCCGCAGCCCGCTGGTCGACTGGACGACGCGCCAGGGCGAGGGCATGCGCGTGCTGGTCGAGGCCGAGGCCGACGTCGAGCTGCTGATCCAGCCGTGCATGCGCTACTGGCACCCGATGGCCGAGGCGGCGCTGCGCGCGGCGCAGGCGTTCGGTGCCGAGCACATCGTCGCGTTCACGCAGTACCCGCAGTATTCGACGACGACGACCGGCGGCAGCCTGCGCGACCTGCTGCGCACCGCCGGGCGGCTCGGCGTGACCACGCCGATCACCGCGATCGAACGCTGGCACGAACACGACCCGTACGTGGCCGCGGTCGCCGAATGCGTCCGCGAAGGCCTCTCCCAGGTGCCGGCGGAGCTGCGCACGGGCACGCGGATCGTCTACTCGGCGCATTCGCTGCCGATGAAGTTCGTCAACGCCGGCGACCCGTATCCCGACCAGATCCGGCGCACGACCGAACTCGTGCACGCGCGGACCGGCCTCGCCAACGCCTTCGAGATCGCCTGGCAGAGCAAGGTCGGGCCGGTGCGCTGGCTGCAGCCGAGCAGCATCGACCGCATCCGCGCGCTGCCCGGCGAAGGTGCCCGCGACGTCGTCGTCGTGCCGATCGCGTTCGTCAACGACCACATCGAAACCCTGCAGGAACTCGACCGCGAGCTGCGCCACGCGGCCGAGACGGCCGGCATGCGCACGTTCGTGCGCGCGCCGAGCCTCAACGTCCGCCCCGCCTTCCTGAGGGCGATCGCGGACCTCCTGCTCGACCATCTGCAGACCGTCGGCGTGCGGCGCAGGCCGACGGCGAGGAGTGCTCCATGCATCGCACCGTGATCGTCGGCGGCGGCCCGGCCGGGCTCGCCGGCGCGTTCTGGCGGCTCCACGACGACCCCGCGGCAGACGTGCGTGTGCTCGAGGCAGCACCGCGCGTCGGCGGCTGGGTCCGCACCGAGACGAGCGACGGGTATCGCTGCGAGGTCGGTCCGCAGGCCGTGCGGCCCGGCCCCGAACTCGACGCGCTGGTCGCGGCGCTCGGCATCGCCGATCGGCTGGTGCCCGCGGCGAAGACCGCGAAGACGCGCTGGATCGGCCGCGGCGGCCGCCTGCTCGCCGTGCCGCACGGGCCCGTGCAACTGCTGCGTACACCACTGCTGACGCTGCGCGGCAAGCTGCGGCTGTTCCGCGAGCCGTTCGTCGCCGCCGGCGACCCGACCGGCGAGGCGCTGTCGTCGTTCGTCGCGCGCCGCTTCGGCCCGGAGACCGCGCCGCTGGTGCAGGCGATGGTCAGCGGCATCTTCGCCGGCGACGCCGATCGCCTCGAGGTCGAGGGCGCGTTCCCGATGCTCGCCACCGCCGAACGCGAACACGGCAGCGTCGTCAGGGGCCTGCGCCAGAAGCGCCGCGCAGCGCGCGCGACCGGCGCGCCGCAGAAGCCGAAGCCGGCCGCGGCGTTGTTCTCGTTCGCGAACGGCATGCAGGAGCTCGTCGACGCGCTGGCCGCGCGGCTCGGTGACCGCGTCCGCACCGGCGCCGCGGTGCGCGGCCTCGCGCGGACCGATGCCGCCTGGCGACTGACGCTCGGCGACGGCAGCACCGTCGACGCCGAGGAGGTCGTGCTGGCGTGCCCGTCGGCGCAGGCCGCGCGGATCGTCCGCGACCTCGACGGCGAGCTCGCGACCGCGCTGGCGGCGATCCCGTCGGCGTCGCTGGCCAGCGTCTACCTCGGCTTCCCCGCCACCGCGCTGCCGCCGCAGCTGCAGGGCTTCGGCTTCCTGCTCGAACCGGGCGAACGCTGCCCCGCGCTCGGCGCGATCTACGTCGGCAGCCTGTTCCCGCAGCATGCGCCCGCCGGCCAGGCCTTCATCCGCGTGATGCTCGGCGGCCGCCGCCATCCCGACGTCGTGGCGCTCGGCGACGACGACCTCGTGCGGCTCGCGGTCGACACGGTGGCGCGCTACACCGGCGCGCGCATCGCGCCGACGTTCCAGCGGATCGTGCGCGTACGCGACGCGATCCCGCAATACGAGAGCGGCCACGTCGCGGCGATGGCGCGCATCGACCAGCGGCTGCAGCGGCACCCGGGGCTGCGCCTGCGCGGCAACAGCTACCGCGCGATCGCGCTGGCCGGCCAGCTCGGGCGGCAGTCGGGCAGCGATTCGGCGTGACGAATCCGAGCGTGTTCCTGATCGCGCTGTTCGCCGTGCTCGCGCTGTTCAACCTGCACGCGAACGGCCTCTACGGCATCGGCACCGACCTCGCCGGCGCCTACCTGCGCGCGCTCCACGGCCTTCTCGGCCGCTGATCGCGCTGCGGGTGACCCGCTACTGGCCGAAGTCGTAGACGTAGGCCATGCGGTCCTTGCGCACGATCGCGTACTCGAGCGTGCGCAGGATCTTCAGATCGGGCTGGTCGAGGTCGAGCCCGCGGATGCTCGGCCGCTGCATGATGAAGTAGCGGCGCTTGTTCACGCCCTGCGACTCGTAGGCGCCGGGCTCGATCATGCCGGCCAGCTCGAACTGCGTCGCGCCGTTGTAGAAGGCGCGGATCTTGGTCGGCTTCTGCGTGCTGCCGGCGAGCCGGCGCAGCACCTCGTCGCCGGCGACCTCGACGAGTTCGTGCGCGAGCACGACCTCGTTGATGTTGATCATCACGGTCGGCGTGCGGATCACCTCGTTGGTGCGCAGCGAGACCAGCGTGGCGTCCTGCACCGGCAGGAACGCGCGCTGGTAGTCCTCGAGCAGGTTGGACAGGCGCTTCGTCTTGTTGGGCAGGCGACCCTTGACGAGGAAGACGTCGGTCAGGAACACGTCCTCGACGAACACCGTCGACGAGGCGGATCCGCTGGCTTCGGGCTGATCGTTCATGGCTGCGGCAGCACCAGACTCCGCACCCGCCCCGCGAGGTAGAACGAGCCGGTCACCAGCCGCGGTCCCGGGCGGCTGCGCAGCGCAGCGAGACCGGACTCCACGTCGGGCGACCGCTCGCTCCGGATCCCGCGACTGGCGAGGAACGCGGCGATCGCCGCGGGATCCTCGCCCGGCGTGCCGGAGAGTTCGGTGACAACGACGCTATCGGCGATCGGGGCCAGCGCACTCAAACCCTCCCGCCAGCGCTTGCCGGTGGCACAGGCGAACAGCACGTTCGCGCGCCGGCCCGGCCAGCGGCGCCGCAGCTCGGCCGCGACGGCGGTCAGCGACTGCTCGGTGTGCGCGCCGTCGAGGACCAGGACTTCGCCGTCGGGCTCGGGCAGCACCTCGAAGCGGCACGGCAGCGGCCGGCGCGGCACGGGATCGAGCCGCAGCGGCCAGTCCGGGCGCAGCCACGCCAGCGTCTGGGCGGCGAGCGCCAGCGCCGGCAGCTCGAACGCGGCGCCGCCCGGCAGGGCGAACGGCAGTTCGCGGCCGTCGACCAGCCGCAGCCCGCCGCGGCAACCGTCGGCGGTCAGGATCGGTTCGATGATGCCGAAGTGCTCGCCGTGCACGAGCAGCCGCGCGCCGACCTGCGCGGCATGCGCACGCAGCACGCCGAGCGCCGCGCCGGTCGCCGCGGTGAAACCGACGCCGCCGTCGCGGATCACCCACGCCTTCTCGCCGGCGATCGCCTCGACGGTGTCGCCGAGCACGTCGGTGTGCTCGAGTTCGATGCCCGTGACGATGCTCGCGTCGACCGGCAGCGCGGTCGTCGCGTCGTAGCGGCCGCCGAGACCGACCTCGTAGACCGCGAGGTCGACGCGCCGTTCGGCGAACCACCAGGCCGCCGCGAGCGTCATCGCCTCGAAGAACGTCGCCGCGCGCGGCGCGGCCGACGGCGCCAGGATGCGCGGCAGCAGCCGTTCGAGGGTCGCGACGTCGATCCGTTCGCCGGCGCAGACGATGCGCTCGAGCAACGTCTCGGTATGCGGCG
>CAYMRG010000286.1:0-6944 GCA_964392555.1 uncultured candidatus Brocadiaceae bacterium | reverse complement strand
CGAGGTCGTGCGCGTGCCGTTCGAGGTCGACGCCGACGGTTGGCGGACCGCAGCCGAACTCGTGCATCCCGCGGCGAACGGCCCACACGGCAAGGGACCGTTCCCGGTCGTGTTGCTGCTGTGCGGCAACGGGCCGCACGACATGGACGCCACGCTGCCGGGCCCCGATGGACCCGTGCGCCTGTTCGCCGATCTCGCCGAGGTGCTGGCCGCGCGCGGTTGCGCCGTGGTGCGCTACCACAAGCGCTTCGTCAAAGGGCCCGGCCGGTTCGACGCGCGCTTCTGGAAGGAGCAGTCGACGGTGCAGTTCACCGCCGACGCGCAGCGTATGCTGGAGCGCGCGCGGCAGTTCGCGGCCTGCGATCGCAGCCGGACGTTCCTCTACGGCTGGAGCGAGGGAACCGCGGTCGCCGCGCAGGTCGCGTGCGAGCGGAACGACGTCACCGGCCTCGTGCTGCAGGGCGCGGTCGGGCTGCCCTGGCGCGACATGGTGCGCAGTTGGATCGTCGACGTCGGCTTGCCCTACGCGCAAGGCGCCGATGGGGGAGTCGTGACGGCCGACGAACTCGCGGCCGCGGTGCGCGGCCCCGGTGGCATGGTGGCGAAGCTGGGCGCGTCGTTCCTCACCGAGCTGGGTGCGCGCGGCGCGCCGGTCAAGGTCAGCCGGCGGTTGGATCAGGATGGCGACGGTGCGCTCGATCCGCAGCGCGAGGTGCTGCCACAGGTCGAGGCGATGCTCGACTTCGCGTTCGGCCCGGCCGGCAACGTCCACATCTACGCCGAGGGGCGCACGGTGCCGACCGTGACCGAACAGGCGCCGCGCCTGCGGCAGCCGGTGCTGATCCTGCAGGGCGAGAACGACGCCAGCACGCCGCGGCGCGGCGGCGAAGCGCTGGCCGCCGCGCTGCGCACGGCCGGCAACCGCGACGTCACGCTGCGGCTGCTGCCCGGCGCCGGCCATACGCTCGGGCCCGCCGCGTCGCTCGGCGACGATTGCGGCCGCGCGCCGGATCCGGTCGTGCTGGCCGAGGTCGCCGCGTGGATCGCGGCCCACGGCGAAGGTCGCTGAGCTCGGACATGCCCATGACCACCCTGCACCGGATCGTCACCCACCCCGGCGGCGCCCACAAGGACGACCTGCTCGCCTGCTGCGTGCTCGCGGCGCTGCACGGCTGCGAGATCGAGCGGCGCGAGCCGACCGCCGAGGATCTCGCCGACCCGCACGTGGCCACCGTCGACATCGGCGGCAGCCACGACCCGGCGCTGCACAACTTCGACCACCATCACTTCCCGCGCGAACACCCGCCGACCTGCGCGCTGAGCCTCGTGCTGCAGTCGCTCGACCTCTACGACGACGCGCGCACGTTCTGCGAATGGCTCGAGCCGGCCGAGTGGTTCGACTCGCGCGGGCCGAAGCGCACCGCGGAATGGCTCGGCGTGCCGCGCCGCGCGGTCGCGCAGATGGGCTCGCCGATCGACGGGACGTTGCTGCGGCGGTTCGCGGCGGCGGCGATCCACCGGCCCGGCGAGACCGTCTACGACTACCTTCGCCTCGTCGGTCGCGATCTGCTCGACTACCTGCGCACGGTGCGCGAGCAGCTCGCGTTCGTCGCCCGCCACGGGGAGCGGTGGTCGGTGGTCGCCGGTGCGACGACGATCGAGACCGTTTTCCTGCCGCGCACCGAACCGTCGCTCGCCGAGCCGTCCGCCGGCGTCGCGCACTACGTGCGCAAGCAGGGGCTCGATCGCGTCGTCGGCGCGATGGTCTATCCCGACCGCCGCGGCCCCGGTTACGGCCTGCAACGCTACGAAGACGACCCGCGGCTCGACTTCTCGCGGCTCGAGAACGAGCCCGACGTGCACTTCGCGCACAAGGGTGGGTTCGTCTGCAAGACCTCGGCGACCGCGCCGGAGCGTCTCCGCGCGCTGATCGCTGGCGCCGTGGTCAGGCCCTGAGCAGCGGCACCCGGCGACCTCGGGTGCGCCTCGCGCCGGTTGGTCCCGCCGTCCGCGGGCCGGCTGCAGCCGACCGACTGCCGACGGCAGCCATCGGATCCCCGGCGGCGCCGGTTGGCCGCTACGCTGGTGGCTCGGGCCAGGCCTTGGCCAGGGCGTGGCCCGTGAGTTGCCAAGGCGGCGCGCCCGGCGGCGCCCTCGCTGGTCACCTTTGCCTCGACGAGCAGTCCTCACCATGCGACCAGACCACTCCCTTCTCCTGCACTCGATCGGGTTCGCGTGCCTTGCAGTGGTCGGATTGCGCGCGCAATGCGATCCCGTCTGGCTCGGCGGCAGCTCGCTCGGTGCCTCGGACCGTGTGCGGGCGGCGACGCTGTGGGATCCCGATGGCGCCGGCCCGCAGCTGCCGCGCCTGGTCGTCGCCGGCGACTTCGCCTACATCGCCGACGCGCTGGTGCCGCTGCTGGCGGCGCAGGATCCGACGACCGGCCAGTGGCAGGCGATCGGCGGCGGCGTCGCCGGCTACAGCATGCACGAGGTGGCGGCGTTGACCACCGGCGAGCTGGTCGTCTCGGGCGTGTTGACCCTCGCCGGCAGCAGCCATCTCGGCATCGCGCGCTTCGATGGCAGCTCGTGGTCCTGGCTGAGCACGAGCTTCAGCGGGGATGTCCTGCTGCCGCAGGCGAACGGCACTCTGCTGGCGGCGAACAACGCGCTGCCCCAGAGCCAGTGGGTCGGCACGGTCGATCGCTGGGACGGCAGCAACTGGTCGCAGGTCGCGCCGGCGGTCGATGGCCGGATCGCGGCGATGGTGCAGATGCCGAACGGCGATCTCGTGGTCGGCGGCCAGTTCACCAGTGCCGGCGGCGTGGCCGCGCAGAACATCGCGCGTTGGAATGGCTCGACCTGGGCGCCGCTCGGCGCCGGTTGCAACAGTGCGGTCAACGCGCTCGCGGTGCTGCCGAACGGCGACGTCGTCGCGGGCGGCTACCTGACGCAGGCGGGCGGGCAGCCGGCCGCGCGCATCGCGCGCTGGGACGGTGCTGCCTGGCATGCGTTCGGCAGCGGTATTTGGTCGGCGAGCTTCCCCGCCATCTGGTCGCTGCAGACGCTCGCCAACGGCGACCTGATCGCCGGTGGCTACTTCAACTCGATCGACAACGTGCCGGCGGCGTGCGTCGCGCGGTTGCACAACGGCGTCTGGTCCGACGTCGGTGTCGGCGTCGACCACATCGTCGACGCCGTGGTCGAGCTGCCGAACGGCGATCTCGTCGCGGTCGGTGCCTTCCTGAACACGGCCGGCGGCGTGGCCAACCGCCTCGCGCGCTGGGACGGCGCGAGCTGGTCGAGCTTCGGCGTGGCGCCGCCGTGCAACGGCACGGTCACCGACAGCGCCGTCGCGACGAACGGCGACCTCTGGATCGCCGGTGGCTTCACCCAGTCCGGTGGCGTCGCGGCGCAAGGCATCGCACGGCGCACGGCGGCGGGCTGGCAGGCGGTCGGCAGCGGCGCCAACGGCACGGTCGCCGCGCTGGTGGCGATGCCCGATGGCGACATCGTCATCGGCGGCACGTTCACGACGGTCGACGGCGTGCCCGCACAGAACCTCGCGCGCTGGCATGCCGGCGTCTGGAGCCAGCTCGGCGGCGGTCTTCCCCAGTCGGTGCGCAGCCTGTTCGCCCTGCCCGACGGCAAGTTGCTGGTCGGCGGCCTCTTCTCGGTCGCCGGCAGCAGCTTCCTCGCGCAGTGGGACGGCATCGCCTGGGCCGGCATGGGGGCCGGCCCCACGCAATCGGTCGAAGGCATCGCGAAGCTCGCCAATGGCGACATCCTGGTCGCCTCGTCGTTCAGCATCTACCAGAGCCGGATCGAGCGCTGGGACGGCGCGAACTGGTCGACGCTCGCGGATCTGCCGACCTCTTCGGTGCTGGCGATCCAGGCGATGCCGAGCGGCGACGTGATGTTCGGCGGGTTCCTTCCTGGTCCCGGGCTACTGCGTTGGGACGGTGCGACCTTCCAGCCGATGCAGCTCGAGTACGGCTCGACGGTCCGCGCCCTCCAGCTGCTGCCGAACGGTGACCTGGTCGCGGCGGGCGAGCTGGTGTTCGGCGGCAACCACTACCGCGTTGCTCGTTGGAACGGCGTTGCGTGGATCGGGCTCGAAGCCAGCACACTCCTGGGCCCGAACACGCTCGCGCTGCTGCCGAACGGCGAGCTCGTCGCCGGCGGGCCGTTCTCGACCATCGACGGCAAGGTATCGCCCAACCTCGCGACGCTGGTCACGCCGTGCCCGGCCGCAGCGGTGCCGTTCGGGGCCGGCTGCGTCGGCAGCAGCGGCATCCAGGAACTGCACGCGACGGCGTTGCCCTGGGTCGGCAGCGCGTTCCGCGGGCGCGCGACCGGCATGCCGCCGAACAGCTTCGTCGCGACGGTCTCCGGGTTCACGCCGCTGGCGGTGCCGCTGACGCTGCTGTTCGCCGAGGCCGGCGTCGGTTGCATCGGCCATTGCTCGGCCGAAGCGATCGACCTCGCGCTCCCGGTCGCCGGCGAGGTGGCGACGCAGATCGTCGTGCCGAACGATGCGGCGCTGGTCGGTGTGACGTTCGACCAGTACGTGCTGGCGTTCGAGTTCGATCCGCTCGGCACCCTCCTCGCGGTCACCAGCACCAACGGCTTGGCGATGACGGTGGGCACGTGGTGACCTGCTCGACACGGCCATGAAGGACGTACTGCTGCCGCTGCACGCGTTTGCGCTGACCTTGGCCGACGCGACGCCGGACATCGCCTGCCAGGGCACGGCGATCGAGAGCCGCACGGCGAAGGTGCGCGGCAAGGCGTTCCTGTTCGTCGGCGCCGGGGTGGTCCGCTTGAAGCTCGGCGACTCGCTGGCCGAGGCTCGCGCGTGCGCGGCGAAGGAACCGGGTCGCTACGAGGTCGGTGCCGGCGGCTGGATCAAGATCACGGCCAAGGACGGCAAGCTGCCGGCGGCTTCCGTGTGGCGGCGCTGGATCCGCGAGAGCCACGCGCTGTGCGCGGGCACCAAACCGGCAGCCCCCGCAGCCGCCAGATCGCGCGCAAAGCGCGGCAACGGCGCGCGGCCGGCACGCGGGGCACGTCGAGGGCTTGGCTGACCGGCGGCACGCCGTAGCATGGCCGCGGGCGCAGATTCCCCCTGCTCGCCGCCAACCGAGGAAGAGGTTCCATGCCGATCAGACTCTCGCCGGGCACGATCTCCGGCATCGCGACGTTCGTTCTGCTCCAAGCGATCGCGGCGCGCGCGGATGCGCAGGCAATGACGCTCGGCGGTTTCCTGGGCTTTGCCAGCGCCGTTGGCGACGTGACCGGCGACGGTCGCGCGGACTACGCGACGCAGCAGTCCCTGTCCGGGGTGATCACCTGGCAGGTCCGCGATGGCACGACGGGTGCCTTGGTCTCGTATCTCGCCACCCCTTGGGCCACCTTGGACCGCTTCTTCGGTGTCGGGGACGTGAACGGCGATGGCCAGGACGACGTCTGCTGGTTCCAGAACGCCATGCAGCAGAGCACGATCCGGTCCGGCGCCGACGGCAGCACGCTGTTGAGCCTCGCATCCAGCACCGTCGAAGGCGGCGCGGACATCGATGGCGATGGCCTCGGTGATCTCCTGGTGACCACCATCGGTCCCGGGGGCAGCGCCGACACGTGGATCCGTTCGTCGCGCACCGGCACCTCGTTGTTCTCGTACCTCTGGAGCACGTCCTCCGGCCTGGTCAGCAACCACTGGGTGGTGCTGGGTGACGAGAATGGCGACGGTTTCGACGATGCCGGGATCGCGTCATCGTCCTACTCGGGCGGAGCCTCCCTCGGGCTCCTGGTCCATGGCCCGGATGGTTCCCAGACCGCGCTCGGCCTGATGGGCGGCGAACCGTGCGGCGACGTCGACGGGGATGGCGCCACGGATGTCCTGGCGAACTTCAACGCCGGGTTCAACCCCTTCCCGTATGTGCTCGCCGGCGGTTCGCACGCCACGATCTGGTCGCTTGCGCCCGGACAGACCATCCACGGCGTCGGTGATGTCGACGGGGACGGCCATGTCGACCTTGCCGTAATCACCGTGAGCCCCGCGTCGACTGCGGTCTACTCGGGTGCGACCCACCTGCCGCTCGCCGGTGTGCTCACGGCGCAGCCGACACCGCTCGGCGACCTCGACGGCGATGGCCGCGTCGAGTGCTCCGTCAACGGCGTCCGCTGCGAATGGGTCGATCCGGCGGTGCCGATCGCGAGCCGCATGCTGCGCCGCGGTCACGGTGGAACGACCAGTTCGGGCCGCAAGCCGACGATCGTCACCCGCGGCCATTGCGGGCTCGGCCATACGATCTGGTTCGACCTGCGCGGTAACGAACCCAACAGCCTGGTCGCGTTCGCCTTCGGCGACGCGGTCGACATCGATCTTGCCCCGCTCGGCGCGCCCGGCAACCGCAGCTACACGACCGTGGTCGATGCCATCCCGCTGCTCGCCGATGCCCATGGGGTCGTCACCCGCAGCGTCGTGATGCCGGTCGCACCGGCGTTGCTCGGCGTCGGCACCAGCGTGCAGGCCGCGAACTTCGATCCGGCCGCAAATGCCCTCGGTCTGGTCACCTCGAACGCGATCGACCTCGAGCGCTGGAACTGACCGGCGGATATCGCGGCCAGCGACGCCGGCGCCACGCTCCCGCGGCTGGACCTTGTCAGGTCGGAGTCGTGATGTATCGTTCGCGGCTGGCGGGTCGCGCTCCCTCCGCGGCCTTTCTGCCCGAGAAGGAGTTCCATGCGCTCTTCATCAGAGTGGAGCCGGATTGCCGGCCTCGCGACGTTCGTTGTCCTCCAGGTCGTGGCTGTCGGCCAGTGCCAGCCCGAATGGGCCGAAGGAAGTCCCTTTCCCGGCAGCGATGGACCGATCGCCGCCAGCGCGATGTGGGATCCGGATGGCGCGGGGCCGTTGGTCGCCCGACCGGTGATCGGTGGCA
>CAYMRG010000285.1:0-6987 GCA_964392555.1 uncultured candidatus Brocadiaceae bacterium | reverse complement strand
GGCGCGCTGTTGTCTCCAGGGGCGACAACTACTCCCGCTCGCCAAACGGCGAATCCGCCCGCCGCGCGAGGAACCGCGGGAGTAGTGGATCAGCGCCCGCCCGGCTTTGGCACCAGGTCCTGCAGGGTCTGCTCGGCGAACAGCGTGGCGAGTTGCGGGTAGCGGGCGACCTGTTCCTGCCGGACGCCGGTCTCGTCGCGCGCCGCCTGGAACCACTGCCGCATCGCCGCGGCGTCGCCGTCGCGGCGGGCCGCGTCGGCGAGCCGCAGCAGCAGGAACGCCAGCGTCAGGCGGCCGAACCCGGAGTCCTTCGCCCCCGCGCGGCCGGCCGGCAGGGCAGCCTCCCAGACCGCCTTGGCCGCCGGCAGGTCGCCGAGGTTGACCAGCAGGATGCCATGGTTGATCGCGAGCCGCGCGACGACGCGCTGCCGCGCCGAATCACCCGGCCGCGCCGCCAGCAGCTCGCGGGCGCACGTCGCGGCGTCGTCCATCCAGCGACGGGCGCCGGTCGGGTCGCCGTTGCGCAGCGTCAGGTCGCTGACCATCGACATCATCTCGACCAGCGAAGCCTGGCTCTCGCTGTTCGCATGCGACCGCAGCAGCGCGACGCCGCGCTCGGCGAGCGCGATCGCCGCGGCGAGCTCGCCGGCCTCGGCCTCGGCGTTGGCATGGTTGGCCAGCGTCGCAGCGAAGTTGTTGCGGCTCTGCTGCGGCGTCGTCGGGTCGTCGATGCCGAGCGCGAACAGTTCCTCGCTGCGCGCGAAGTCGGGCCGGGCCCTGTCGAGGTCGCCGTCCGTCGCCAGGGCGAGCGCCCGCTCGCCGTAGGCGATCGCCAGCTGGTCGCGATGGGTGCGGGCCTCGGGGGCCTCCTTGCAGATCGCCTCGAGCAGGCCGATCGCGCGGTCGTGGTCGGCCAGCGCGCCCGCGCCGTCGTCGAGCCGACGCCGGTTGTCGGCGCGCGTGCCGAGGATCCGCGCCAGCTTGCTGCGCCAATCGATGAAGTCCGGCTCCTTCGCGACCATCGCCTCGTAGCCGGCGCAAGCACGGTCGAGGAACGGAGCGGCTTGTTCGAACTGGTAGCGCTGGTGGGTGATCAGGCCCAGGCGCTCGAGCACGCCGAGGCGGGCCTGGGCGATCGGCGCCGCGTCGGCGGATTCGGCCGGCGCGCTGTCGAGTCGACGCAGCGCCTCCGCGAAGGCATGGAAGGCGCGGTCGGATTCGCCGCCCACCGCCAGCGCGACGCCACGGTGGTCGGCGACGAGGGCCCACAGCTCGAGACGATCCACGCTGGACAGGTCGCGCGTGAGATCGCCGTCGGGGGCGAGCAGGGTGTCGATCTCGTCGAGCTGGGCGAGTGCCTCCGGCGTGCGGCTGGCGGCGCCGAACGAGGTCGCGCGGCCGATCAGCGCGCGCGCCTCGCCCTTCGCGCCGACGCCGGTGTGCTCGCCGCCGCAGCGCCGCAGGTCGCGGAACACCTCGAACGCGTGCTGTGTCGCCACCAGGTTCTCCTCGAGGCGATCGGACTGACCAAGGGCCTGGCTGAGGCGCTCCCAGGCCGTTGCCAGCTCGCGCAGGAGCCGGCCGCGGTCGGTTACCTGGGGCCGCAGATCCTCCAGTGCGGCGATCGCCTTGCGCAACACGTCGATCGACTCGCCGTACTTGCCGACGTCGAACAGCAGCCCGCCGAGGCGGGCCCGCGCGCGCGCGAGGTCGCCGCGGGCGCGCAGGTCGTCGAGAGCCGCTTCGCCGGTGGTGGCGATCAGCTGCTGCTGCAACGTGATCGCATCCTCGAGCAGCTGTCGCCGCAGCTTCGCGGTGCGCGGGTGGTCGGCCAGGCGCGCCTCCGACGTCCGCAGCAGCATCAGGTCGACGGCGTCGAGCGCGCGACCGAGCGATGCCTCGGCGGCGGTGCGCTGGCGGGCCTCGGCATCGAGCGCCACCTGGATGCGCCCGGCGGCGGCGTGCTGTTGCCAGGCGAACACCAGCGGCCCCGGCACCAGGACGACGAACAGGGCGGCCACGCTCGCGGCCCGCGCCGGGCTGCGGCGCACCCAGCGGCGGCTGCGCAGCATCAGCGACGGGCGTCGGGCGCTCACCGTTCGCTGTTCGAGGAACGCCGTCAGGTCCGCTGCGAGCGCCGCGACGGCGGCGTAGCGGCGGCCCGGCTCGCAGGCCATCGCCGTCAGGCAGATCGCGTCGAGGTCGGGGTGCACGGTCGGGTTGGTGCGCGACGGTGGCACGACCTGGCCGGCGAGGATGCGTTCGCGGGTGTCGCGGCTGCCGTCGCCGTGCGGCAGCGCCAACGTCAGCAGCTCGTAGAGCGCGACGCCGAGCCCGTAGACGTCGGTGCGCGCGTCGATCTCGGCGACGTCGCCGCGCACCTGTTCGGGGGCCATGTACGGCAGCGAACCGAATGTCGCCCCCGAGCGCGTCAGGCGTTGCTCGCCCTCGGCCGACGCGAGGCCGAAGTCGATGATGCGCACGGCGCCATCGGCCGCCAGCAGCAGGTTCGACGGCTTGACGTCGCGGTGCAGCACGCCCTGCGCGTGCGCGTGCTGCAGCGCCTGGGCGGCCGCCAGCACCAGCCGCGCGACGACCGCGCTCCAGGCGCCGGCGAACACCGGGGCGTCGGCGACCGCCGCCAGCACGTGCTTCCTCGCCATCGCCCGCTGCAGTGCGCTGCGCAGCGCCGGCCCGTCGAGCGTCGCGGGCGCATTGCCGGCGAGTTCGTGCACGATCTCCGCGAGGCTGGCGCCGGCGACCAGTTCCATCGCGAAGTAGGGGATGTCGTCGGCCTCGCCGCAGGTCAGGATCGGCACGATGCCGGGATGCTGCAGGCGGGCGACGGCGAGGATCTCGCGGCGGAAGCGTTCGCGCGCGCCGGCGAAGAACAGCTGCTGCGGGTGGACGAGCTTGAGCGCGACCTGGCGCTGCAGCGCCGCCTGTTCGGCGAGGTAGACGACCCCCATGCCACCGCGGCCGATCTGGCGCAGCAGCCGGAACTCGCCGAGCCGCTCGGGCACGGACGGTTCGGGCTTCGGCGCGTCGAGGATGCCGAGCGATTGCAGGTGCGCCAACCGCTCGCGCAGCGCCGGCGCCTCGTCGGGATGTTCGCTGGCGATGCGGTCGATGGCGGCCTGGTCGCCTTGTTCGAGGGCCAGGATGCAGCGTTCGACGAGCGCGTCGAGCGTGGGGCGCGAGGGAGAACTCATGCGGGCGATGCTGGCGAACGGGACGTGGCGAGTGTGGCGCGGCGAGGATACTCTGCCGCCCGTCGCCGTGGTGGCTGTCCGGCGGCATCCCTGCCGGACGGATCGCCATGCCGATGCACTTCGCCCGCCTGCTGTTGCTCGCCTGTGCGGCCTGCGCCGCCGCCGACCCCGCGCCGCTGCCAGGATCGGCCGGCGCCTTGCACGCCGGGCCGACGTGGCAGGAGCTGGCGTCGCCGACCGCCGCCAGCCTGCGCGGGCTCGCGGTCGTCGACCGCGACGTCGTCTGGGTCTCCGGCACCGGCGGCGCCCTGTGGCGGACGCTGGATGGCGGCCGATCCTGGCAGGCCGTTGCACCGCCGGACACGGCGGCATGCGACTTCCGCGACCTCCACGCGGCGTCGGCCGACGTCGCGCTGGCGCTGGTCGCCGGCCAGCCGGCGCGGCTCTACCGGACCACCGACGGCGGGCGCACCTGGGCCGTGGTGTTCGCGGATCCGGCGCCCGAGGCATTCCTCGACGGCATCGCCGTGCACGGCGCGCATGGTGTGCTGTTCGGTGACCCGCACGACGGGGCGTTCGTGGTCGCGACCTCCGCCGATGGCGGCGCGACCTGGCAGACCGAACCGCGCGAACGGCTGCCCGCGCCCCTGGCCGGCGAGGCCGGGTTCGCGGCGAGCGGCACGCTGGTCGACGTCGGTGCGGACGGCACGCTGCGGATCGCGACCGGCGGTGGCGCCGCGCGCCTGCTGCGCCGCACGGCCGACGGGGTGTGGACCGCGTCGCCACTGCCACTGCGGCAGGGGGCGGCGTCCCAGGGCGCGTTCGGCCTCGCGTTCGCCGACGACCGGCGCGGCGTCGCAGTCGGCGGCGACTACGCGGCGGCGGTCGATGGCATCGGCACGTCGACCTGGACCGACGATGGCGGTTCGACCTGGCACGCCGGCGGCACGGCGGGGGGCTACCGTTCGGGCGTCGTCTGGCTCGGCGGCGAACGGTTCCTCGCGGTCGGCGAGGCCGGGGCCAGCATCAGCGCGGACGCGGGTCGCAGCTGGCGTCCGTTCGGTGCGTTCGGTTTCCATGCGGTGGCGCGTGGTCGCGATGGTTCCGTCGTCGCCTGCGGCAGCGGCGGGCGGATCGCGCGGCTGGTCGACGGCGGCACCCCCTGACCCCGCCCGGTCGCTCCGCGGTGACGCGCTGGCGCGCACCCCGCCGTCTGCCTAGTCTGTGCACAGCCCATGGACGAAGCCCCCCTGCACGCATCGTTCGCGCAGCAGTCCCCCGGCGGTGTGGCGCTCGCCGCCGGCGAACTGCACGTCTGGGCCGTGCCCTTGCACGGCGATCCGGAGCCGTTCGGCAGGCTGCTGTCGGCGGCCGAGCAGCAGCGGCTCGAACGCTTCCGCTTCCTCGATCATCGGCGTCGCTTCCAGATCGGCCACGGCGCGCTGCGGGCGATCCTCGCCGGCTACCTGAAGGTCGACCCGACGACCATCCAGTTCGAACAGGGGCCGCGCGGCAAGCCGTTCCTGATGCGCTACGAGCACGGCCACCGCGTCGGGCCGTTCTTCAACCTGTCGCACTCCGGCAAACTCGCGCTGATCGGCATCGCCGACCGCGAACTCGGCCTCGACCTCGAGAAGGTGCGCCGGCTCGACAGCCTGACCGAGATCGCGCGGCGCCATTTCTCGGGCCGCGAGTTCGCGGCGCTCGACGCGCTCGACGGCGACGCCCGGCAGCTCGCCTTCTACCGCTGCTGGACGCGCAAGGAGGCCTACATCAAGGCGCTCGGCGAAGGTCTGTCGATGCCGCTCGACACCTTCGACGTCAGCCTCGGCGAGGAGCCGCGCTTCGTCGCCAGCCACGATGGCCGGGAGGATCCCGCGCAGTGGGCGATGCTCGACGTCTCGCCGACGCCGGAGTTCGTCGCCGCGGCGGCGCTTCGCGGGGCGCTGCCGAAGGTGCAGCGCTTCGCGCTCTCGGTCTGACGGCCGGTTCGGACCCGCCGGGCCGCGAATGCCTCGTTCCGAGACCGCATATGCGGTCGAGCGAGGCGATGGCGGGACTTGCCTGTGCGACCGCACCTCGGTGCGAGCTGACCGATGGTGCTGAAGATTCTCGCGGGTCGTCGAACCTGGGGACGGGGGTGGACCGTCAGACTAGGCAGATCGGCGTGGGATACCCTCGGGCAACGTTCCCCGGGGTTCGGACCCATTCCGCGACCTCCCCAAGTCCTATGCGTCACCTCTCGATCTTCGCCAGTGCCACCCTGCTGGCTTCGGTCTCGGCGCTCGCCCAGACCGTCCTCGTTCCTTCTTCCGCCCAGGGCCCGTTCGCGGGCACCAGCGGCAACTACTTCACGGCGGCTGGAATCAACCGATTCCAGATGATCTACGACACGTCGAACCTGACGACCCAGGGTGTGACGTTGCCGATCAACATCACCAACGTGCAGTTCCTCTACGGCGGTGGCACCACGCCGGTGAACATCGTGACCTTCCCGTCGGTCAGCATCTACCTGCAGCCGGCCGCGGTCGACTGGGCGGCGTCGACCACGACGTTCGCGAACAACCAGAGCATCCCGCTGCCGACCACGCCGAACTACACCGGGCCGATCACGACCCAGGCCGGCACCTACTACGTCGACATCCCGCTGACGATCCCGTTCGCCTATGATCCGACCACGGGCACCGACATCCTGATCGAGGTCGAGTTGAACGGCGCGCCGACGCCGGCGCTCGGCAACACCCAGGCCTGCACGTACAGCACCACGCCGCCCGCCAACTTCTGCAGCGTGGTGCGCAGCGTCGGCTCGACCACGGCCGCGTCGGGCAGTTCCTCGGCGTTCGTGCCGATCGTCAACCTGGTCTACGGCCCGGTGCCCGGCGCCGCCGCCTACCAGGAACTCGGCGCGGGTTGCATCGCGCACTACTCGTCGTTCTACGAGCTGTTCGCGCAGCCGGCCAACTTCGACCTGTCGAACGCGGCGATCTCGTTCTTCCCGGGCGGCAGCGGCGACTATCTGGTGGCCAACCTCGGCGCCTTCCTGCCGGTCGGCTCCGTCGCGACGCCGGTGGCGCTGACGCTGCCTGACGACGGCGAGGTCTCGCAGACGTTCACCGTCGGCTCGTTCATCGGCCCGAACGGCCCGTGGACCAGCTTCTCGATCGTCTCGAACGGTGTCATCTCCGAGACGACCGGCCACCCGGCGGCCAACGCGGGCGGCGGCTCCCCGGACAACAACACCTACCTGAACGCGGGTCCGACGGCGTTCTACAACCTCGGCGACTGGGACCCGTCGGCGACCGGTGGTGGCAACGTCTGGTACGAGGAAAGCGCCAGCGTGACGACGATCACCTGGGAGAACGTGCCGAACTGGACCGCGACCCCGCCGGCGGCCGGCGTCAACACGTTCCAGTTCCAGCTCTATCCCTCGGGCCTCGTCACGATCGCCTGGAGCGGTGCCAACCTGTCGTCGTTCGGCAACAACGGCGGCGCGCTGGTCGGCTACTCGCCGGGCGGCACGAACCTCGATCCGGGCAGCACGGACATCTCGGCGATCGGCACGGGCAGCGTTTCGCTGGTCGCCGTGGACGTCCCGCCGCTGACGCTCTCGTCGCTGAACCGGCCGGTCTTCGGCAGCAACTGGAACCTCAGCGTCACCAACATCGAGGCGTCCAGCGTGATCGGCCTCGACATCTTCGGCATCGCCGATCCGAACATCAACGACCTGTTCTTCCTCGGCCTGCCGGGCTGCGGCCTGCGCACGACGCTCGATGCG
>CAYMRG010000284.1:0-6991 GCA_964392555.1 uncultured candidatus Brocadiaceae bacterium | reverse complement strand
GAGCCGGCGTAGCCGACGAACGCCGGCAGCGTCGCGCAGACCAGCAGGAAGACCATGGTCAGCGACGCGAGCAGGATCGTCAGGGCCAGTTCGTTGGGCGTCTTGAGGCGGCGTGCACCTTCGACGAGCGCGATCATGCGGTCGAGGAAGCCCTGGCCGCGTTCGGTCGTGACCTGCACGACGATGCGATCGCTGAGCACGCGCGTGCCGCCGCTGACGGCGCACCGGTCGCCGCCGCTCTCGCGGATCACCGGTGCGGATTCACCGGTGATCGCCGATTCGTCGACGCTGGCGATGCCCTCGACGACGTCGCCATCGGCCGGGATGAGGTCGCCGGCCTCGCAGACGACGCGATCGCCCTTGACCAGGTCGGTGGCCGCGACCCGCTGTTCACCGCCGTCCGTCAGGCGGCGCGCCACCAGCTCGGAGCGCTGGCGACGGAGGGCGTCCGCCTGCGCCTTGCCGCGACCTTCGGCGAGCGCTTCCGCGAAGTTGCCGAACAGGACCGTGAACCACAGCCAGGCCGCGAGTTGCAGCACGAAGGCGAGGTCGGTGCCGGCGGTCGGCAGGCAGGCGGTGGTCACGACCGCGCCGACCATGGTCACGAACATCACCGGGTTGGCCGCGAGGTGGCGTGGCGACAGCTTGGCGAAGGCGCTGGCGATCGCCGGGCGCAGGAGATCGGGGTGCAGCAGGGGCAGGGGACGGTTCGTCATGACGGGCGCCTAGAAGCGCTCCGGCCACAGCAGGGCCGCGAGCAGGTAGCAGAAGCAGGCGAACGCCAGGGCGCCGAGGAGCAGAGCGACCATGGTCACCTGCTTAGGGCTGGCCTGGCGAAAGCGCGATCAGGGCGGCGTCAGGATGCGGTCGGGCTGCATCAGGATCGGATAAGGACACCGTGACGGTGACGCGTTGCGCCTGGCTCGATGAGGCGGATGATGGAAATCGCCCCGGCCCTGTGACCGGTCTGGCGACCATGGATAGGATGCCAGCCTGCTCTCACGCGCCGTCCCGTCTCGGCCCAAGCTGTCCGGTTCGATGCGCACACTACCGACCCTTCTCCCAACCCCTCCGTTCGTCGGTTCCCTGGCTCTGCTCACGTGCGTGCCGTGGTTGCTCGGCACCGCCACGGCGCAGTGCTCGTTCGCGACCAGTTTCTCGACCAACAGCGCGCTGCCGGCGGCGACCCAGAGTGCCGTCGTCTTGTTCCAGAACGCGGCCGACCTCGACGGCGACGGGTTCCTGGATCTGGTCGTCGTGCGCGCCGGGCAGAACATCGCTCTGCAGCGCAACGACGGCACCGGCCATTTCACGAGCGTGGCGGCGCCGCCGCTCGACAGCTCGCGTCGCTACGCGGTAGCCGACTTCGACCTCGATGGCCGGGTCGACCTGCTGACAGGAAAGCCGGTGCCGACCGGCTCGGGCACGCAGTGGGACTTCGAGGTCGCCTTCTGGCGGAACACGACGACGACACCGGGCACGCCCACGTTCGCGCTCGCCGCCAGCCGGCTGCTGGGCGTGCTGACGAACCAGGCGGCCTACGGCGACCTGCTGGTGAGCGACGTCGACGCCGACGGCATCCCGGACGCGCTGGTGGTCCGCAACGGCGTGACCACGCTGCACGGCGCCGGGGCGCACGGCACGCCGAGCGGTCAGTTCGGCACGGTGTCGGTCTCGCCGGGGAGCGGCGGGATCAGCCCGATCAAGCTGCTGTTCGACGTCGACCAAGATCATGTGCCGGACGTGATCACCGGCTCGGGTTTGCTGGTCCAGGTGCAGCTCGGCCTGGTCGATCCGACCGGTCGGCCGACGGGCGACTTCGGCGCCCCGACCCAGCGAGTGCTGGGCGGAACCGACTACGCGGCGACCGCTGGCGACGTCGATGGCGACGGCTTCGTCGACATCGTCAGCACGAACCAGCAACACCTGACGATCCGCCGCGGCCTGCCGGGGTTCCAGTTCGCCGCGCCGGTGGTCGTGCCGGTGACCCTGGGCGAGACGCCGTTCCTCGGCGACTTCGATCGCGATGGGGCGCTCGAGATCTGCCTGCCGCGCGGCACGCAGTACTGGAACATGAACCTCGTGTTCGTCGACGACCCGCTCGGCGCGGCCAGCGTGTCGCTGCAGCAGATCGGTCCCGGCTACCCCGTCAACGGCGTCGCCGCCGATTTCGATGCCGACGGGCGCCTCGACTTCGCGGTCGGCAAGGACAGTGGCGAGGTCGTCTGCGGTCTCGGCACGTGCCCGGCCGGCGTTGCGCCGCAGGTGACCGTGCTGTCGCCGAACGGTGGCGAGCAGTGGCTCGCCGGCGCGCTGCAGACCGTGCAGTGGCTCAGCGCTGGCGCCTACGCGACCTTCGACGTCGAGGTCTCGGCCGACGCGGGACTGACGTGGCGGGCGCTGGCGCGCGATGTCCACGGCACGAGCTGCCAGGTCCGCGCGACCGAGCCGAGCTGCAACACGGCGCTGGTCCGCGTCCGCCCCTCGGGCATGCCGATGCTCGGCGATGCCAGCGATGCCTGGTTCTCGATCGGTGGCCCTGGGCTCGCCGCGGCGGTGCCGTTCGGCCAGGGATGCGGCGCGCCGACCGGGCTGACGACGTTCACGACGCCGCCGCGCTTTGGCGCGAACCTCGTGGCGGCCGTCGGCGGCGCGGTGCCAGGCGTGCCCGTCGCCCTCTGGCTGTCGCTGCCGGCGGCGGTGCCCCTGCCGCTGCTGCCGGGGTGTGCGCTGCACCTCGACCTGGCGACGCTGTCGCTGCTCGCGGTCGAGGCCGCCGATCCATCGGGCCACGCCGGGTTCATGCAGTCGGTGCCGATCGTGCCGCAGGCGATCGGGCTCGACCTCATCGTCCAGCCGGTCGCCTTCGCGAGCGCGCCGGTCGCCGCGCAGTTCGGCAATCCGGTGCGGTTGACGCTCGGCTATTGAGCTGCGTCACCGCCGCGTGAAGACCGCGATGCCCCGCTCGGCCGCGAGCGGCGCGACCTCGCCCGGCAGCGTGACGGCGACGAACGCATCACCGATCGCCGCCGCGAGCGCCGCGAAGCCCTCGCGGCGTGCGGCGACGACGACGTAGCGCACCGCGGCGTCGTGCGCCTGCGCGGCCAGCACCTCGGGCGCGAACTTGCGCGGCGGTGGCGGTCGCCGCCCGGCGTACCACGCGACGCGGGCGAGGTCGGTGACGACTTGGTCGTCGGCGGTGACGCGCGGGGCGAGCCAGCGGCCGACTTCGCGTTCGGCGACGCGGTCCGGAGCGGTGACGCCGCGATGGGCGATCACGATGCCGGCGACGGCGAGCGCGCCGACCAGCAGCCAGCGGCGCAGCGGCCGCGCCGCGGCGAACGCGGTCGCGGCGAGCGCGTGCGCGGCGACGGCTGCCGACAGGAAGAACCGCTGCCGCACGACGAACGTGCAGATCGCGGCGACCTGCAGCAGGCACTGCCAGCCGAGCGCCTGGACGTCGCGTTCACGCCAGCGGCGCAGCGCCCACGGCGCGAGCACACCGGCGCCGAGCAGCGCCTCGACCCAGCCGACCGGCGCGGCGACGAGGTTGGTGAGCACGGCGCCCCGCTCGGGCAGGTCGTCGCGCTGTTCGTGGAACGCGAGCAGCGGCAGCGGGTCGAAGCCGTTGCCGGCGGCATGGCGCGCCCACGCGAACGCGAGCGCGCCGAGCGCCGCGGGGATGAGCGCGAGCAATGCCTGCCCGCGCGTCGCGAGCGCGAACGCGACCGGCAGCACGAGCCCTTCGGGCCGGATCCAGAACGCGATCGCGCCGGCGAGGCCGCATAGCCACCAGCGCCGGTGCAGGCCGGCGAGCGTGCCGAGCGCCATCGCGAGCAGGAACGGCGGCTCGCTGTAGATCTCGACGGCGTTGCGCGCGAGCAGCGGCAGGCACGCCCACAGCGCGACCGCGGCCAGCGCGCCCGCGGGCGCGAGCCGGCGCGCGATCGCGAACAGCGGCAGCACGGTCAGCGCGGCGCAGGCGATGCCGAAGATCTGCGCCGTCGCGAACGGTTCGCCGCCGAGCCGCAGCCACGGCGCCAGCAGCAGCGGGAAGCCCGGCGGGAACACTTCGCCGAACGCCGCGCCGAACTCGCCGGCGGCGAGGCGCTGCGCCATCCACAGGTACGACACGCCGTCCTCGCAGGGCACCGGCGTGCGCACCGCCAGCGTCACGCGCAGCCCGACCGTCACCGCCAGCACCGCGGTCAGCGCGAGCGCACAGCGGCGGTTCATGCCGGCGTCGGGCGTCCGCGCGCGAGGCAGCTCGCGTAGGTGTCGGGGTCGACGTTGGCACCGCAGACGATCACGCCGATGCGCTGGCCGGTGAGCCGTTCGCGGAGCTGCAGCATCGCCGCGGTCGCCGCCGCGCCGGCCGGTTCGACCGCGAGCTTGGCGTCGGCGAACAGCAGCCACAGCGCGCGGCACAGCTCGGCATCGCTGACCCGCACCAGCTCGTCGACGTAGCGGCGGCACAGCGCGAACGACTGCGGCAGCGCCATCGGTGCGCCGAGGCTGTCGGCGATCGTGTGCACGCGCTCGATGCGCTGCGGGCTGCCCGCGGCGAAGCTGCGATGCATCGAATCGGCGCCGTCGGGTTCGACGCCGAACACGCGGCAGCGCGGCTGCAGTTGCTTGACGGCACTGGCGACGCCGGCCGCGAGCCCGCCGCCGCCGATCGGCACGAACAGCGCGTCGAGCTGGCCGGTCTGGCGCAGGAACTCCATGCCCAGCGTCGCGCTGCCGAGCGTCATCGCCGGCCCTTCGAACGGATGGACGAACGCGCGCCCCTCGGCCTGTTCGAGCCGCTGTGCCTCGGCGAACGCCGCGGCGATGTCCGGCAGCAGCACCAGCTCGGCGCCGAGCGCGCGACACGCCGCGATGCGCGCGGGATTGGCCGTCTGCGGCATCGCGATCTTCGCGTGCGTGCCGAGCTGTCGAGCGGCATAGGCAACCGCCATCGCGTGGTTGCCGGCGCTGACCGCGGTCACGCCGCGGGCGAGCTGGTCGGCGGACAGGTCGAGCATCGCCAGCAGGGCACCGCGCGGCTTGAACGAGCCGGTGTGCTGGAACAGCTCGAGCTTCAGCCACACCGAGGCCCCGTTGGGCCCGAGGTCGGTGAGGTGCAGGCCCTGCCAGCGCCAGGCCGGGGTCTCGCGCACGCGATCGCCAAGGCGGCGACGGGCGAGCTGGATCGCGGCGGGCGTCGGCGCCGCCGACGCGCTGTCACCCTGCGGGCCGCCGACGGGTTCGGTGCTCACGCTGCCCTCGCAAGAGAGACCCGACGTCCCCGGAGCCTGGGACTCGACACACAACCCGCCGTCGGCACACACCGCCGGCGGTAACCAGAAAACCTCAGCCCCACCGCCATGGTGCAAGGGTGACCATGGCACACGTCGGTGCAGACGTGGAACCAAGGACGTCGGGAAGGGAGAGAGTAGCGACGTCCTCGACCCTGCCAATCGGAAGTCGGGGTTTTCACGGAAGGGGATGTATGGAGATCGTCCCGGGAGGGTCACCGGTCTGCTTCGCGAACGCCGTTCACCAGCGGTGGAAGGCCGGGTGACCTTCCTGCACCGCCACGAACAGGCCTTCGCAGGTCGCGGTGATGCGGCCGCCGGCTTCGAGCGTCGCGGTGATGCGCGCGCGATCGGCCGTCGCCTCGGCGACCTTGGCGCGCAGGGTCACGGGACCGGCCGTCGGCGTCGGCCGGCGCAACTTGACCGAGTACTCGGCGGTCACCGTCGACGGCGGCTCGCTGGCGCCCGCCTGCCGCATCAGGTGCCACGCCGCGGTCCAATTGCAATGGCAGTCGAACAGCGCGCCGATCACACCGCCGTTCAGCGTACCCGGGAACGCCTCGTGCATCGGCTTCGCCTGCCACGTGCAGACGACCTCGTCGCCGTGCACGAAGCTCTTGATGCGCAGCCCGTCGGCGTTGGCCGGGCCGCAGCCGAAGCACTTGTTGTTCGGCGCATGGCGGTCCTGCAGGCTCTGGTCCATGGCGCGCATGATGCGCCCTGACCGTGCGGCGGAGAAGGGCCCGCTATGCTGATCACGAATGTTCCCCACGCCGCGCGTCGGTCTCGTTCTCGTCGTCGCCGCGGCGACGCCGGCTCAGGAATGGGTCGCTCGCAGCATGCGCTACGAGCCGCCGACCTTCGAGGTCCTCGCGTTCGATGCGCACCGCGGCCGCGTCGTCGACGTGCGCGGTGACTACCAGGACCTCTTCGTCCACGAGTGGGATGGCGTGCGCTGGACCTTCGTCGAGCCGGCGACTGCGCTGCGGCCGCCGACGACCGAGCTCTACGCCGCGACCTACGATGGCCTCCGGCACCGCGTGCTGTGCCTGGCCAGGGCCTCGCTGCAGCAGATCGCGCTGTGGTCGTGGAACGGTGCCGCGTGGCAGGACCTCGGCGCCACGTTGCCGCGGCCCTTCGACGCGACGATCGCGTACGACGCGGCGCGCGATCGCGTCGTCTGCGTCACCAGCGAGAACGTGCCGAAGACCTGGGAGTGCGACGGCAGCGCGTGGCAGTTGTCGGCGCAATCCGGCATCCCGGACCTCTACGCGGCCGAACTCGTCTACGACCCCGTTCGCCAGCGCTCGGTGCTCTACGGCGGGTATCTCAACAGCGGACCGGCGAGCGACGCGACCTACGAATGGGATGGCCAGTGGCACGCGACGGCACCGGTGCACCGTCCGGACCCAGCGGGCCATCTGGTCTACGACAGCGCGATCGGTCGCGTCGTCCGTCCGTCGGCGGGGCCGACGATGTGGACCTGGGACGGTGTCGACTGGCAAGCCGTGGCGATCCCCTCGCTGCCGAGTCATCTCGGTCACCAGCCGTTGTTCACCTACGACGGCGCGCGGCAGGAGCAGCTCGCGATCGACAGCCGGCTCGCGACGACCTACGTCCTGTCGCCCTCGTCCTGGCTCGTTCGCGACCAGGGCGCGCGGTTCGCCACCGAACTGCACGCGGCCGCCAGC
>CAYMRG010000283.1:0-7019 GCA_964392555.1 uncultured candidatus Brocadiaceae bacterium | reverse complement strand
GTTCGCCGCGGCGCGCAGCCGCGACCACGGATCCCACTGCTCGGGCGCGCCGACGAACTCCGCCAGCGGCCCGAGCGCGTCGCGGCGCAGCACGGCACCGCGTTCGGTCAGCGCGTAGACGTCGGGCTCCGGCGCGGCGAAGAAGCCGAGCCCGCAGCACAGCCGCAGCACCGGCGCCAGCACCGCCGCGTCGCAGCCGACCGCCGCGGCGAGGTCGGCGAGCGACCGCGGCCCTTCGGCGAGCGCGTCGGCGAGGCCGAGCGCCGCCGCGGTCGACACCGCCTGCACCTTCGCCTTGCCGCCGAGCAGCTCGAGCAGGAAGTCGGCGGGGTTGTTCGGGTCGAGCCTCACGACGCCACCGTGCTCACGGCGCCAAGGGTCGTCACGGCGCGACGCCGTTCACCAGCAGCTCGCGCGCCGCGGCCGCTTCAGGGTGCCGCCGCACGGGGCCGAGACCGCGTTCGACGTCGCGCGCGAGGTCCGGCAGGTTGTGGCGACGCTGCAGCCCCGTCTTCGCCTCGAGTTCGAGCCGCGCCGCGGGAATCGGCACGCCCCAGGTCGCGAACTGCACCGTCTCGAGCAGGTGCTGCGCGCGCTCGGGGCCGACCTCCTGCACGATCCGCAGCACGAGTTCGGCGACGATCTCGAGCCCCTGGTCGAGCCGCTTCTGCACGTAGGCGAGCGCCTCGTCGAGCGGCATCTTCTGCGCGACCGCGACGTGCGCGTCGATCAGCACCGACGGGAACGCCGGCGCCATCTTGAACACCGCCGCCGGCCGCTCCGGCACCAGCTTCGCCCAATGGTGCAGCAGGTTCTCGACGTGCCCGGTCAGCTCGAGGAAGCGCCGGCCGACGTCGGCGAACTTCATGTGCTGGTCGACGTCGAGCCGGCACAGCTCCTGCTGGTAGTACTGGCAGGTGAACGACCAGTAGGCGAAGTTGTTCCAGAACACCTTGTAGGCCATCGCCGACGGATGGCCGTAGATCGGCGACGCGGTGCGGAACAGCTGCATCGAGCCGTTGAAGATCGCGCGGTACTGCGCGTTCAGCAGCATCGCCTTGTTCTTGAGGTCGCCGCCGGCGAGGTCGGTGCGCAGCATCTCGACCGTGAAGCAATTGGCGAAACCGATGAAGTCCGTGCCCGGGCTGAACAGCGGATCGGCGAACGCGCCGGCCTCGCCGACCAGCGCCCAGCGGTCCTCGCTCCAGCAGCGGCCGACCGAGTAGCTGTAGTTGCGCAGGCAGAGGAAGTCCTTGATCTCGTGCTGCTCGACCGCCGCCGTGAGCTGCGGTTCGTGCTCGCGCAGGAACGCGAGCGTCCGCTCGAGCCCGGCGATGTTCTTGCAGTCGTGCGTGTCCTCGTGGATCACGAGGCCGATGCTGGTGTTGCCGGTCGCGAGCGGGATCACCCAGACCCAGTAACCCTCGCCCATGAAGTGGTTGGTCGACAGCCAGCGACTCTCGGCGCACGGCCGGCCGTGCCATTCGGTCTCGCTCTTCGGCACCAGGTCGTTGATGTCGAACTTGCCCGCGATGCGGAACCAGCCCGAACTCGCCACGTGGTGCGAGCCGCGCGTCAGCTTCTGCTGGCGGCGCAGCAGCGCCTGCCGGCCGGTCGCGTCGACCACCCAGCGCCCGCGCAGCTCGAAGGCCTCGCCGTCGCGTTCGCAGCGCACCGTGTGCGCGGCACCGCCCTTGGCCAGTTCGATCGCCGTGATCTTCGCGCCTTCGTGCAGCGCGACGCCGTCGGCTTCGCACATCGCGCGCAGGTCGGTCTCGAAGCGCCCGCGGTCGACCTGGTAGCTGCGCACGATCGGCTCCGCGCACGGTCCGATCTCGGTGCGCAGGTGCAGCGGCAGGTCGCCGCCGCCGGGAAAGAAGCGGATCCCCCACTTCAGCAACTGCCGCTCGCGCAGGTAGCCCGCGAGGCCGAGCCGGTCGAGGTACTGCGAACCCAGCTCGACCGACGATTCGCCGACCTTGTGGCACGCCTCCGGCAGCGGCCGACTCGTCTTGTCGACCATCGCGATCGTCAGGTTCGGCAGTTCGCGCCGGAGCTGCCGCGCGAGCAGCAGCCCAGCGAGGCCGGCGCCGCAGATCACGACGTCGTGGACGGGCGGAGGGTTGGGAGCCTTGGCGGGTTGCTTCGGGCGCATGGGTGCGGGGCCGGCGTGAGCCGGGGCCTCGCAGTGTCGCGGGTCGGGTTGCGGGCGTCCACAGGCGAGGCGCCCGGTTGGAGCACTCGCGCGCGGCGCCCGAACGGGAGGCGCGGGAAAATTGCGGAATCAGGCGGGAGGCCCCTCGTCGCGCGCGGCCATCCGAGGATGCTGGGTCGAGGCTGCGTCCGGGATGTGGGGGCAGCCGCCAAACCGTTTGCAGGTGTCCGCCATGAACCCGAACCACGCATTCCTTCGGCTCGCCACCCTCCTCCTCGCCTCGGCGTCGATCGCCCAGGAGGGTCGCAAGATCCTCCAGCTCACGTCGCCGGGGGGCGGCGGCACCGTCGCCAGCGGCGGCTACGCGCGCAGCGTCTGCACGATCGGCGACATCGACGGCGACGGCTGGCGCGACATCGCAGTGGGCCATCCCGACTCGTTCGGCCCGGGCGCGGTGGGCCGCGTGCAACTGGTGTCGGGCCGGACGGGCCTCGTGGTTCGCGACTGCGCGGCGCCGCCGGTCGGCGCCCTGGGCGCCGCCGTCGCCGCCTTCGGCGACCTCGACGGCGACCAGGTCGCCGACGTTCTCGCGCTCTCCACGGCGGGCGTGATGGTGTTCTCGGGCAGCACCGGGGCGCTGCTGCGACAGGTCAGCGTCGCCGCCACCGCCATCGCCCAGCCCGGCGACTGGAACGGCGACCTCGTTCCGGACATCGCCTACGTCGCGTCCTCGACCCTGCAGGTCGTCTCCGGCGTCAACGGCGCGCCGATCGCTTCGCCTGGCGCTGCCGACGATGTCGCGTCGATCGCCAGCAACACGCCCGGCACGCGGCGACTCGCGACGCTGGCCGGCACCACGATCACGCTGCGCACGGCCAGCGGCACGGCGCTGTGGACCGCGAACGGCTACTCGAAGATCGCGGCGGCCGGGGACCTCAACGGCGACCAGCTGGGCGACGTTCTCGCCGTCACCGGCAACACCGTGCGCGTGCTCTCGGGCCTCAACGGCGCGGTCCTGTTGAACGCCACGGTCGTCGGCAGCGGCGCGATCGCCGGCGGCGAGGACCTCGACGGCGACTCGGTCGTCGACTTCGTCGTCGGTGACACCGGCGGCCGCGGTTTCGTGCGCGTCTACTCCGGCGCCAACGGTTCCCTGCTGTTCGCCCGCGAAGGCCAGGAGGTCGGCGATCTCTTCGGCGCGGCGGTCGCGATGCATCCGGGCGCGACCTTGGCCCTTCGGTCGGCGGTGCTGGTCGGCGCGCCCTACCAGTTCGAGGGGTCGGACGAGACCGGTGCGCTGCAGGCGATCGCCAAGGCGCTGCCGGGCGAGTTCGACGGCTCGTGCCGACCCTTCGGGTCGACCTGCACGTATCTGCCCACCTACCTGCGGCCCGCGAACCAGCCCACGATCGGGCAGACGTTCAACTTCCGCTTCTACAGCCAGAGCTCGCCGATCGGCTTCACCATGCTGGTCTACGGCTACTCCAACACGACCTGGAACGGCGTTCCGCTGCCGATCGTCGTGTCGCCGGTCGGCCTGCAGTGCCAACTGCTGATCTCCCCCGACGTGCTGTTGCTGCACAACCAGAGCAGCTTCGCCAGCCTCGGCATTCCGCTGAACGCCCAGCTGATCGGCTACACCCTGTACGTGCAGGGCTGGGAGGTCTTCGGCTACCCGGCCCTCCAGGCGTCGGACGCGGCGACGATCGTCATCGGCAATTGATGCGCGTGGGGTTCGGCGCGGGCGGCGCTGGTCGACGTCAGCACGCGCTGCCGTGCCCAGCCCGTAGTCGGTCCCGGTGCACACACGCTTACGGCCGGGCCGACGGGTCCCGGTGGCCTCTGCAGTATGTCGCTCCTCGCCGCTTGCTTTGCCTTCCAGCCGCATCGGCAGGACGGTCTGGCCATCGCACTGGCCCAACTCGGGGGCGGACCGAGGTGGGTTGCGGAGCGTCCATGCGCACCCCTACGCTGCCCAGCAGTCCGAATGCCGCGCGATGACGAACCCTTCTGGCGAGAGCACCCCCGACGTCAGTGAGCTGCTGCGGCGCTGGTACGACCACCGCGACCAGCAAGCGCTCGACGTGCTGATGGCGCACAACCTCGACTACCTGCGCCGCTACGCGCACGGGCGATTGGCAGCCAACGTGCGCAGCAAGGAGGATACCGGCGACGTAGTGCAGGATGCCGTCCTCGAGTTCATGCGCTATGGACCGCCGTTCGTCGTCGACAGCGAAGCGAGATTGCGCGGCCTGCTGGTCAAGATCGTCGACGGCGTGCTCGCCGGTCACCACCGCTTCTTCGCTCGCCTGCGGCGACAAGTGGCCCGCGAGAACCCGCTGCCCGCGGGCACTTCGGTGGTGCTGCGGCCATTGGCAGCGCGGGACCCGTCGCCGAGCGCGGCGGCGTGCGCGACCGAACGCGAGGCCGCGGTGCGGCTGGCGATCGCCACACTCGACCCGCTCGACCAGCGCATCGTGCTGATGCGCGTCTACGAAGACCGTGCGTTCGCCGCCATCGCGGCCGAAGTCGACATGAAAGAGGACTCGGTACGCGTGCGCTGCAACCGCGCGCTGGAGAAGGTGTCGAGGAAGCTGCTGGCGATGCGCCGCGGCGACGTCGACGAGTTCCTCGCGTGAGCGGTGCGCGCAAGCGCAGGGTTGCGTTCCGTTCAGCAGTGCGTCTGGGCGACGAGCGTTTCGCCGCCGTTGCTGTCGATGAAGTAGAGCTCGAAGTACTTGAGCTCCTCGAGCGTGGTCTCGCCCTTTAGGTAGACCTGGGTGCTCGTGCCGTCGTATGGGAACCTGAGACCGGGGACGTCGACCGACGTGCTGCTGTTGCCGTCGACGACCCGGTGACGGACGACGAAGGTGCCGGCGGGAAATGCTGACGACAGCGTCAACGAGACGCCATAGCGGTGGTCGCGGTCATTGAACGTGGCGGTCGTGTGCACCGTGCCGCCCGGCGGCGGCGCAATCTGCGTCATGGTGCCCAGCGAGGCAGAATCGGTGGCGACCCACAAACCCGGTCCCGAAAGGTCCAGGACGAAGGCCTGGGCGCCGAACACCGCCGTTGGGCTGTTCGGCGGTATGGTGAAGGACACATTCCCAGACCCGAGCGGGTCGAGAAACACCGCGAACGTCACCAGCAGCGGCAGCGTGATGAGAAGGGGCCCGACCAGGACACCGGGAACCGAGATTGGTGGCGAGACCCCCGCCGAGAACGCGACGAGACCGATGCTGTTGCCGAACGCCGGCCCGGCAAGAATCGAGGACGTGATCGTCGTGCCGCTCGAGTCCACGTCCAGTTGGAAGTGGGGATCGGCAAACCCGCTGCCGGGCGGCGCGATGTCGCGGATCATCGACACGGTCACACCATCGGTGAGCCACGGCTCGGTGCCGTGGGTACCGTCGTTGGCTGCGAAGAGCGCCTGGCGACCGCCGAACAGGTCGACGTTCTCGGTCAATTCGATCGGGCCATCGACAAACGAGCCGATGACGCCCGCGCCGATCGGGCTGCCGTTGGTGGCCCACAGGTTCCGTCCGGTGGCGTCGCCGAACACGAACTTGCTCGCGGTCGTGCGCACGAGGTGGGTTGGCCCGACGTCGCCGAAGCTGGCGAAGAGGTTGGTCCTGGGCGTGAGGCCGGTGCCGTTCAGCGAGACGCTCCAGATTTCGCGGCCGCCGGTTCCGCCGTCGGCAACGAACCACCAGTCGAAGATGCCGCCGAACACCAGGTCCGCCGGATTGGAACTGGCGGCTCCCTGTTTCACATCGATCGGTACGGTGCCGGCTGTCGTCCCGTCGGTGCGCCATGGCTCGCGCCCGGTCGCGGTCGTCGTCGCGGCGTACATCGCATACACGAAGCTGCCCAGCAGTTGCGGTGCCGAACCGTTCGCTCCTGGCTCGAGGTCGCGCAGCAAGGTTGCGGTGGTGCCAGTGAGCTGCCACAGCTCGATGCCGTGCAAGGCGTCGGCGGCGGCAAACACGACGCACGGCTGCGGCACCAACACGGACGCGAAGTCGTGCGGGTTGGACCCTGGGTTGGAGCTACCGGAAGATGGCCAGATGTCGGCAAGCATCGCCGCGCCAGTTCCGCTGCTGCGCCACAGCTCGCGGCCGTGCACGCCGTCGTCGGCGGCGAACAGCAGCTCGGTGCCGTTGGCGAAGAGCTCGCCCGGATCCGACCCAATCGGGTTCGGACTCGTAATGGGGTTGATGTCGGCGACCAGGGCCGCGGACGTCCCGTCGAACTTCCACAGTTCCCGGCCGTGCGTCCCGTCATCGGCGGTGAAGAACAGCAGGCTGCCGACGACCGTCAGGTCGTCAGGCCACGAGGACGAGGTCGGATGGATGTTGTCGACCATCCCCGCGGTAGAGCCGTCATAGTAATAGAGCTCGGTGCCATTGAGCCCGTCACTGGCAACGAACGCGAAGCCGTTCAGGAATGGCGTGATCGAGCGCGGATTCGCGCCGAGTCCGCCGACTCGGATGTCGGCAGCGCGCGTGGTAGCACCGCCGAAGTCGTGCCGCCACAGCTCCATGCCGGTGGATTGGTCGTTGGCGGCGAACAGCGTGTAGGCGGCTGAGTCGGCGGTGGCGAACCCGTTCGGATTCGAATTGCCGAGCAGATTCTGTGCGGAGACGCTGGTGGCGACCGTCGCCGCGAGCGCCAAGATGGTCAGTGGGTGTGGCATGGTCGTTCGAGCGCGAACATCTCGTCGTGCGAGCAGGGGAAGAGCGGGGTCGGGAAGGTCACGGGTGGCGGCGCAGGTTCATGGCTGGCCGCAGGCCCAGCACATCGCGCTGGTCGAAGGCGCTGCCGGTATCGCGCGCGGAGCTGCGCGCCATGATCGGGGGCGACG
>CAYMRG010000282.1:779-7056 GCA_964392555.1 uncultured candidatus Brocadiaceae bacterium | reverse complement strand
GTGCGCAAGCTGGTCGCGGTGCTCGACCGGCTGCTCGAGCGCGGCAGCACGGTCCTGGTGGTGGAGCACCACCTCGACGTCATCCAGGCCGCCGACCACGTGATCGAACTCGGCCCCGAGGCCGGCGCGGGCGGTGGCCGGATCGTCGCCGCCGGCACGCCGGAAGAGGTCGCGGCGACCGCGGGCAGCCACACGGGCAGGTTCCTCGCGCCGAAGCTGGACACCGTCGCGGTGGCGGCAGCGGCGCCGCACGCGCCGAAGCCGGCCCAGGCAGCGAAGCCGGCGCGCAAGCCGCGGCGGACCGAGGCGAGCGCGACACGGGCAAGCGGCGGGGGGCGCGGCCGTCGCCGCGCTGAGGAGTCGTGACCGAACCGCCGCTGATCGTCCAGACCGACCGGACGGTGCTGCTCGAGACGCAGCACCCCGGCTACGAGGCCGCGCGCGACCGCCTGCAGCGCTTCGCCGAGCTGGAGAAGTCTCCCGAGTACGTGCACTTCTACCGGATCACACCGGTCAGCATCTGGAACGCCGCCGCGCTCGGCGAGGACGTCGACGACGTCTGCACCTGGTTGGCGGCGAACGCGCGCTTCCCGATCGCGGCGACGGTGCTGGCGCAGCTCCGCGAGTGGTTCCGCCGCTACGGCCTGCTGCAGCTCGTGCCGGCCGGCGGCGAACGCCTCGAACTGCGCTGCGACGACCAGGCACTGCTCGCCGAACTGGCCGCGCAGCCGGTGCTGCAGGACCTGCTGCAGCACGACGGCACTCGCTGCCACGTCGCCATCGCAGCGCGCGGTGACGTCAAGCAGGCGCTGGTCAAGCTCGGCTACCCGGTCGACGACCGCGCCGGCTACACGACCGGCGACAGGTTGTCGTTCGCGCTGCGCGAGGCCGACGGGTTCCGGCTGCGCGACTACCAGCGCGCCGCGGCCGGGGCGTTCCATGCCGGCGGTTCCGACCGCGGCGGCTGCGGCGTCGTCGTGCTGCCGTGCGGGGCAGGCAAGACCGTCGTCGGCATCGCCGCGATGCACCTGCTGCAGTCCAACACGCTGGTGCTGACGACGAACACGGTCGCGGTGCGGCAGTGGTGCCGCGAGGTGCTCGCCAGGACGACGCTCGGCGACGACCAGGTCGGCGAGTACACCGGCGAGCAGAAGCTGATCCGGCCGGTGACGGTCGCGACCTACCAGATCCTGACGCACCGCAAGGGCAAGCTCGACGGCTTCACGCACCTCGACCTGTTCGACAAGGGCGGCTTCGGGCTGATCGTCTACGACGAGGTCCACCTGCTGCCCGCACCGGTGTTCCGCGCGACCGCCGGCATCCAGGCGCGCCGTCGCCTCGGCCTGACCGCGACGCTGGTCCGCGTGGACGGGCGCGCCGACGAGGTGTTCTCGCTGATCGGCCCCAAGCGCTACGAGCTGCCGTGGAAGCAGCTCGAACGGCAGGGCTACCTCGCGCCAGCGAACTGCATCGAGGTGCGCGTGCCGCTGGCCGAGGCGCGCGGCGAACGCTATGCGCAGGCCGGCGCGCGCGCGCAGATCCGCATCGCCGCCGACAACGAGCAGAAGCTCGACGTCTGCGGCGCGCTGCTCGAGCTGCACGCCAGCGACCGCGTGCTGGTGATCGGACAGTACCTCGAGCAGCTCGAGCAGATCGCCGCCGTGTTCCGCATGCCGCTGATCACCGGGCAGACGCCGAACGGCGAACGCGAACGCCTCTACGCCGCGTTCCGCCGCGGCGAGCTGCCGCGGCTGGTCGTCAGCAAGGTCGGCAACTTCGCCGTCGATCTGCCCGACGCCAACGTCGCGATCCAGGTCTCGGGCACGTTCGGCAGCCGGCAGGAGGAGGCGCAGCGACTCGGTCGCGTGCTGCGGCCGAAGGCCGACGGCGGCACGGCGACCTTCTACACGCTGGTCTCCGCCGACACGCGTGAGCAGGAGTTCGCGCAGAAGCGGCAGCTGTTCCTGACCGAACAGGGCTACGTCTACGCAATCCGCACCGCCGAGGTCGTGCTCGCCGAGACGCGCACACGGCGGGAGGAGCGGGCATGACGCGCCTGACGCTGCGCAACCTGCTGCAAGGCGTCGATGACGAAGTCGTGCGCGAATGCGTCACGCGCTGGTGCACCGGCGGCGAGCCGCCGCGCGGCCGCGCCGCGATCACCGCGGTCGCCTCGGCGATGGAGGACGACCGGCTGGTGCTGGCGCGCATCGGCGGGCTGCCGAGCAAGCTGCAGGACCTGCTCGAGGCGTTCCTCGGCGAGAGCGGCTCGGTGCACTCGGTGCAGACGCTGTTCACGGATCTCGGCCGCAACTTCAAGAGCCGCTTCGACCTCGAGGCGACGCTCGCGGCGCTGCACCGCGAAGGCTTCCTGTGGCCGGTCAAGGACAAGCGCTGGGCGAGCTTCGACAGCCCGTCGTGGGCTGCCCCCGGCGAACTCGTCGACTGCGTGCTGCAGAGCCGCCGCAAGCGGCAGCGTGTGCTGCAGGACACGATCACCCTGCAGGGTTTCCTCGACGCGCGTTTCTTCCGCGAGCGCGCCGCCGCCGCGGCGAAGGGCGCCAAGAGCAACGGCAAGGCCGCGGCGAAGCCCGATCCGAAGGCCGACGACCGCGCCGCCGACCACGCGCGCAAGATCTACAAGCTCTACACGATGGAGAGCGCGATGACGCAGCGGCTCGGCAAGCTGCCGACGCCGGTCGGCGCGCTCGTGCAGCTCGCGCTCACCCGCCACGGCGGCATCGCGACCTGGGCCGACCTCGTGCAGGAGTTCGAGCAGGGCGAGCCGCCGGACATCGCGCTGGTCGGCAAGTGCCTCGAGGAGGGCATGCTCGGCACGACCGGCGCGCTCGACCTGGCGCCGCTCGGCATCCAGCCGACCGACCAGGCGGTCGTCGTCTTCCACGAGGTTGCGCTGCACGCGATCCGCAACCGCGGTCTCACGCAGCCGCCGCAGGTCGGCGAGGAACTGCAGTGCGGCGGCGATCTCGCCACCAACGTCGGGCGTTTCCTGCGCGAGTTGCAGCAGTCGAAGGTGCTGTTCACCGCCGACGGCGACCTGTTCAAGGCCTCGCAGAAGCGCATCGCCGGCCTGCTGCTGCCGGTGCCCGGCGGCGTGCTCGACGCCGAGGCGTTGCTCGAACTCGTCTACCGCTTCTGCCTGCACCGTCGCCTGATCGACCGTCGCGGCGAACGCGCGCTGCGGCCGACACCGGCCGGCCTCGAATTCGACCGCGCACCGCTCGCCGACCAGGTGAAGATGCTGCTTGCGCACTTCGTCGAGGACCGTTCGCTGCCCGGCGAGGCATACCACCAGACGCGCATGCGCCGCGTGCTGTTGCGCCTGCTGCGCCGCGCCGAGCCGATGGTCTGGCAGGACGTCGCGATCCTGCCGTTCCTGTCGCGCAACGCCTACCTCGCGCAGATGGAGACGCAGCCGACCGAGGAGTTCTTCGCCGCACGCTTCCAGGGCGGCGGCTACACGCCCAGCGAGACGCTGCAGCAGATGTGCTGGAACCTGCTCGTCTGGATCAAGAAGCGCCTGTTCCCGCTCGGCCTCGTCGACGTCGGCCTGCACGGCGGGCGCGTCACCGCGCTGCGGCTGTCGAAGCTCGGTGCCGAACTGCTCGACGCCGAGCCGGCCGGCAAGGTCGGCGGCACGCGCAGCAGCGTGATCGTCCAGCCCGACTTCGAATTGCTGGTGTTCCCGGGCGACGACGTGCACGATGTCGTGCACCTGTTCGATCGCTTCGCGCACCGCACGAAGAGCGACCACATCCACCAGTTCCGGATCGATCAGCAGAGCATCCAGGCCGGCGTGGCCGACGGCCTGACCGGCGCACAGATCGTCCAGGAACTGGTCGACCGTGCCCGGGTGCCGATCCCGCAGAACGTCCTCTACAGCCTCGAGGAGTGGGCCCAGAAACCCGCCTCGTGAAGCCCATGCCAAGGTTGCCAGCGCGCCGGCTCGGATCTTCTCCACGCCGGCCCGCGAAGTGACGATCAACAACCTTCGCTGCGGCGCCCGACCCGCCCGATGACCCGCCTCGACCCTGCACCCGCCATCCTGATCCTCGGCGCCGGCCCAGCCGGGCTCGCCTGCGCCATGGAATTGTCGCGCAAGGGCTACAAGGCGACCGTCGTCGAGCGCGACGACCAGATCGGCGGCCTGGCCAAGACGCTGACGATCCGCGAAGGCGAACACGTCTTCCTGACCGACATCGGCCCGCACCGGTTCTTCTCGAAGAACCAGTACCTCTACGACTTCATCGAGGACCTGCTGCACGAGGAGTGGCGCAAGGTGCCGCGCCTGACCCGGCAGTACATCGACGGCAAGTTCTTCGACTACCCGGTCAACTTCAAGCAGGTCGTCAAGAACCTCGGCTTCTGGAAGAGCACGCGGATCGGCATCGACTACTTCCTGGCGCGGCTGCGCTACGGCCTGCTGCGCAAGCCGCTGCGCACCTTCGAGGACTACGTCGTCGCGAACTTCGGCCGCGCGCTGGCCGAGTTCAGCATGATCAACTACTCGGAGAAGATCTGGGGCATCCCGTGCTCCGACATCCATCCGGACTGGGCGAAGCAGCGGATCAGCGGCCTGAACCTCTGGAGCGTCTTCAAGAACGCGATCGGCCTCGGCCGCAAGGGCAAGGGCTCGCCGAAGTCGCTGGTCGACGAGTTCTACTACCCGCAGTTCGGCACCGGCCGCATCTATGAGCAGATCGCGTCGCACCTGCGCGCCGACGGCACGCAGATCGCCGTGCAGAGCGAGCCGATCGCCGTGCGCCATGACGGCAAGCGGATCACCGAGGTCGACATCCGCACGCCGGACGGCGTGCAGACGGTGCGGCCCGAGCGCGTCGTCGAATCGGTGCCGATCACACGCTTCCTCGAGCTGCTCGATCCGCCGCCGCCGGCCGCGGTGCTCGACGCCGCGAAGCAGCTCAAGTGGCGCGCGCAGGTCTACCTGTTCCTGACGCTCGACAAGGACCAGGTCACACAGGACAACTGGATCTACTTCCCGAGCAAGGACATCCCGTTCGGCCGCACGAGCGAGATGAAGAACTTCAGCGCGGACATGTGCCCGCCGGGGAAGACCTCGTTCTTCATCGAGTTCTTCGCCTTCGAGACCGACCCGATCTGGTCGATGACGAAGGAGCAGGTGTTCGAGATGGTGCTGCCGTACTTCGAACGGTTCGGCTTCTTCACCCGCCAGGACGTCCGCAACGTCTACCTGCTGAAGCGCTCGCACGTCTACCCGGTCTACGACTCGCACTACGACCAGCGGCTCGGCTTGATCAAGAAGTACCTCGACGGCATCGAGAACCTGGTCTACGTCGGGCGGCCAGGCCGCTTCAAGTACACCAACCAGGACCACAGCCTCGAGATGGGCATCGTCGCCAGCCGCATCATCCTCGAGGGTCGGCCGTACGACATGGAGACGATCGGCTCGGAGAACGAGTACTTCGAGAAGGGCCCGATCTACGAGAAGCGCATCTGAGCCATGCCGGATCGTACGGGATCGCCAGCCGAAGGCCGCCGCGTTAGACTCGGCGCCCTGGCCATGATCCCGCTGCCGCGTTGGCTCGCTGCGATGCTGTGCACCCTGCTGTTCGGGGTGGCGATGGCGTGCATGCCGAGGGCCGCGAGCGCGGCCGACGAGCAGGACAGTTGCTGCTGCTGCGCCGAGCGGTGTCACTGTGGTGAGGCGCAGCCGGGCCACCGTGGCGACACGAGGCCCGCGTGTGGCTGCAAGGCGCCGCCGAGCGCGCCGCACGCGCCGGTCGCGCCGCTGCCGCAGGCACAGCCGACGCTGCCCGCGCCGGTCGCCGCGGAACCGGTGGCCGAGACGACGTTCGTGCTGCCGCGGTGCGGGCCGCGAACGACCGCCTGCCCGCGCGCGCCGCCGCGCGGCGATCGCGACGTCTGCCAGGGGCGGCGGCGACACGAAGTGCTGTCGGTTCGACGGTTGTAGCGGCGCGGCGAGGAGCACTCCGTACCGAGCCAGACTCGACGGCGTGCTCCGCACCGTCGTGACCGCGCGCCGTGGGCGTGTCGGTCCGGTCGCACCCGCCGTCCGCTGCCCGAGAACCGTCGTGTCCCAAGCTCCGTCCCGCTCGTTCCTGCCCGCGCTGGCGTTCTTCGTCCTGCTCGCCGCCGCCGTCGGCGTCGGCTACTGGCTCGGTCGGCAGGCGCCCGCCGCTGCCGCCGGCGCGGCCCAGGTGTTCACCTGCTCGATGCACCCGCAGGTGCGCCAGGACGGCCCGGGTCAGTGCCC
>CAYMRG010000282.1:0-769 GCA_964392555.1 uncultured candidatus Brocadiaceae bacterium | reverse complement strand
GGCGGCGACGCGGCCACCGGCGCAGGCGGCACCGGGCTCGCGATCGATCCGGTGGTGGTGCAGAACATGGGCGTGCGCATCGCGCCGGTGCAGCACGGCCCGTTGCTGCGCACGGTGCGCGCGTTCGGCGTGCTGCGTGCCGCCGAGCCGCGGCAGCACGACGTCACGCTGAAGGTCGCCGGCTTCGTCGAACGCCTGCACGCCGACACCGAGGGCATGGCGATCGCCATCGGCGACCCGCTGTTCGAGCTGTATGCGCCGGACCTCGTCGTCGCGCAGGCGGAGCTGATCGCGGCGCGGCAGAGCGGCAACCAGGACCTGCTCGCCGCCGCGCGGCAGAAGCTGCTGCAGTGGGATGTGCCGGCGGCGACGGTTGACGAGCTGCAGGCGCTCGACGCGCCGCGGCGTACGCTGACCTGGCGCAGCCCGGTCGGCGGCACGCTGCTGCGGCGCGAGGTGCTCGCCGGCGCCGCGGCCCCGGCCGACATGCTGCTGCTGCGGATCGTCGACCTCGGCGAACTCTGGCTCGACGCGCAGGTCGCCGAAGGGGACCTTGCTGGTCTCGCACCAGGCCAGCCGGCGACGGCGACGTTCGCCGCGGTGCCTGGCGAGCGCGCCGGCGACGTCGTGTTCGTCGCCCCGGTGGTCGACCCGACCACGCGCACCGCCGCGGTCCGGCTCGCGCTCGCGAACGCCGACGGCGCCCTGCGGCCCGGCATGTTCGCGCGCGTGGCGCTGCCGCGGCGGCTCGCCGCCGACGCCGTGCTGG
>CAYMRG010000281.1:0-7072 GCA_964392555.1 uncultured candidatus Brocadiaceae bacterium | reverse complement strand
CGATCCCCGGCAAGGGGCGCGTGTTGACCGAAACGTCGGCGTTCTGGTTCGAGAAGCTGCGCGACGTCTGCCCGAACCACGTGCTGTCGACCGACGTCGACGCGTGGCGCGACGTGCCTGCGCAGTACCGCGAGCTGCTGCGCGGCCGGACGATGCGCTGCAAGAAGTGCCAGCCGCTGCCGGTCGAATGGGTCGTGCGCGGCTACCTCACCGGTTCCGGCTGGAAGGACTACCAGAAGGACGGTGCCGTCAGCGGCGTCGTGCTGCCCAAGGGGCTGCAGCACGCGAGCGAACTCGATCCGCCGATCCTGACGCCGTCGACCAAGGCGGAGACCGGGCACGACGAGCCGATCTCGTTCGCGCGCGTCGTCGAACTGGTCGGCGAGAAGGTCGCGAAGCAGGCGCGCGACGCGGCGCTGCAGCTCTACCGCAAGGGGCGCGAGTTCGCGAAGACGCGCGGCATCGTCATCGCCGACACCAAGTTCGAATTCGGCCTGCGCGAGGGCCAGCTCGTGTTGATCGACGAGTGCCTGACGCCGGATTCGAGCCGGTTCTGGCCGGCCGACGAAGTGCGTCCGGGTGGCAACCCGACGTCGTTCGACAAGCAGTACCTGCGCGACTGGCTGACCGGCACCGGGTGGAACAAGACTCCACCACCGCCGGCGCTGCCGCCCGCAGTGGTCGCCAAGACCGCCGCCACCTACCAGGACATCCAGCGCCGCCTGTGCGGCTGATCCCGGCACCATGACCGACCGCCCCATCGCGTTCCTGCTCGGCTCGGACTCCGACCTGCCCGCCCTCGAAGGCGCGTTCCAGACGCTGCGCGAACTCGGCATCGGCTTCCACGTCCGCATCCTCAGCGCCCACCGCACGCCCGACGAGGCCGGTGCGTTCGCCCGCTCGGCGAAGGAGCAGGGCGTCAAGGTGCTGATCGGCGTCGCCGGCATGGCCGCGCACCTGGCCGGTGCGCTCGCGGCGCATTCGCCGCTGCCGGTGCTCGGCGTGCCGATCGACAGCGGCCCGCTGTCCGGTGAGGATGCGCTGCTGTCGACGGCGATGATGCCGCCCGGCGTGCCGGTCGCGGCGATGGGCATCGGCAAGGCCGCGGCGAAGAACGCGGCGCTGCTGGCCGTGCGCATCCTGGCGCTGTCGGATGCCGACGTCGCCGCGGCCCACGAACGGTTCCGCGCCAGCGAGCGCGACAAGGTGCTGGCCAAGGACAAGGAAGTGCGCGCCAAGTACGGCTGCTGAGGTCGCGCGACCGTCGCCCGAGCCATGGAGACCTGCACGATGTCCACCCTGCCGCCGACGATCGCGTGGTGCGGTGGCACCGAAGGCCACCTCGAACTGCTCGACCAGACGCGGCTGCCGCAGACCTTCACGGTGCTGCGCCTGGCTGGCGTCGACGGCGTGATCGAGGCGATCGCGCAGCTGCGCGTGCGCGGCGCGCCGGCGATCGGCGTCGCCGCCGCCTATGGCCTAGTGCTCGGCCTACGCGCCGCGGCGCCGTCAGCCGCCGAGTTCGTCGCCGCGGCCAAGGGCATCGCCGCGCGAATCGCGGCGGCGCGGCCGACCGCGGTCAACCTGCCGTGGGCGCTCGATCGCTGTCTCGCCGCGGCCCGTCAGGAGCCGACGCTGCTGCGCCTGTGGCGCGAAGCGCGGGCGATCCACGACGAGGACGTGGCGGCGAGCCTGCGCATGGGCCAGGCCGGTCGCCACCTGGTGCCCGAGGGTGGCACCGTGCTCACCCACTGCAACACCGGTCGGCTGGCGACCGCCGGGGACGGTACGGCTCTGGCCGTGCTGTTCGCAGCCTGGCGCGCCGGCACGCGCTTCCGCGTGTTCGCCGACGAGACGCGGCCGCTGCTGCAGGGCGCGCGACTGACCGCGCTCGAGCTGGTGCACGCCGGCATCCCGGTCGACGTGCTGGTCGACGGCGCGGCGGCGGGCCTGATCGCCCGCGGCCTGGTGCAGTGGGTCGTCGTCGGCGCCGACCGGATCGCCGCCAACGGCGACTTCGCCAACAAGGTCGGCACCTACGGCCTGGCGCTGGCGTGCGCCGCGCACGGCGTCCCGTTCCACGTCGTCGCACCGGCTTCGACGTTCGATCCGGCGTTGGCCGACGGCCGGGCGATCCCGATCGAACAGCGCGATGCCACCGAGGTCTTGGCGCTGCGTGGCCACGACCTGGCGGCGCTGGGCGCGGGTGCCCAGAACCCGGCCTTCGACGTCACGCCGGCCCACCTCGTCACCGGCTTCGTCACCGACCGGGGTGTGCTGCTGCCGCCGTTCGACGCCGCGATCAAGGCGATGTTCACCGCCGGCCGATGAGCCGGGCATGGCCAGCGCCACCAAGAAGGGTTCCTCCACCGCCAAGGGCAAGCGCAAGCCCGCGGCTGCCAAAGCTCGCCCGGCGAAGTCTGCCGGCAAGGCGGCGGGCAAGCCGGCAGGCAAGCCACAGCGTGCCGACAAGCGCCGCGCGGCGCCCGAGCCCGAGCCCACGACGCCGTCGATCGGCGAGCCCGAGCGCTCGGCGCCGCCGCTCGCCGAGATCGATGCCGAGGCGCTCGAGTTCATCGAAGCGATCGATCGCTTCAAGAAGCAGCATGGCCGCCCGTTCCCGAGCTGGAGCGAGGTGCTGATGGTTGTGCGCCAGCTCGGCTACCGCCGCGGCTGAGGCCGAGCGCGCCGCTTTCGCCGTCCTGCGGCGTCAGGCGACCCGAAGCGTGCTCGGCGGGGCGAAGGCCCCGCCTCCGCGCGGCTTCGGGTCGCCTTCCTTGCAGGACGACGAAATCGGCGCGCTCGGCAGGGGGCGTGGCTTCGCCGCGCTGCGGCGTCGGGGTTTCCCGCTGCGTGCTCGGTGGGGTGAAGGTACCGCCTGCGCGCGGCTTCGGGTCGCCTTCCTTCTCTCACCAGAACAAGCAGCGCGCCGCTTGCGCGCACTCGGAGGCGGCGGTCCTCTCAGCCGATCACGCCGGCCGCACACAGCGCGAGCAGCGCGGCGCCGGCGGCGATGCGGTACCAGGCGAACGGCACGAAGCTGTGGCTGCGCACGAACCGCACGAACGGTCGCACGACGACGAGCGCGCTGAGGAACGCGATCAGCGTGCCGACGGCAAACGGCAGCAGCGCGTCGCCGGTCAGCTCGTGGCGCGCCTTCATCAGCTTGAACGCCGAGGCGCCGTAGAGGATCGGCAGACCGACCAGGAACGAGAACTCGGCGGCGGCCGTGCGCGACAGGCCGAGCAGCAGGGCCCCGGCGATCGTCGCGCCGGAGCGGCTCGTGCCCGGGATCAGCGCGAGGCACTGGCACAGCCCGACCAGCAGCGCCGTGCGGTACGACATGCCCGCGAGGTTCTCGGTCGCCGGCCGGCGACCGCGCAGCCAGCGTTCGAGCGCCAGCAGCAGGAAGCCGCCGACCAGCGTCGTCACGGCGACCACCTTGGCGGAGAACATGTGGGCATCGATCCAGTGATCGATCAGGAAGCCGAGCAGCGCCGCCGGGAACGCGGCGATGCCGATCTGCCACAGCAGGTTCGGTGTGCCCTGTTGCGGGCGCAACGCGCCGGCGACGGCGCCTACGAGCCGTTGCCAGTAGAGCACCAGGATGGCGGTGATCGCCCCCATCTGGATGCCGACCGCGAAGACGTTGTTGGCGCCGCCCTCGCCGAGGCCCAGCAGGCGTTCGGCGACGATCAGATGCCCGGTGCTCGAGACCGGCAAGAACTCGGTCAGCCCTTCGACCAGGCCGAGTACCAGCGCGTCGAACAGCCCGAGCGCCGGTCCGCCGGCGCCCTCGAGCGCCGCGGCGATCACAGCACCGAGCCCGGCTCGCGGAACGGCATGCCGAATGCTTCGGCGACGCCGGCGTGCGTGCAGACGCCGTTGAGCACGTTGGCCGCGGTGCTCAGCACCGGATCCTTGGCCGCCTTGGCGGCGCCCATGCCGGCGATCTTCTTCGCCCACGGGCCGGTCGCGTTGGTCAGGCCGAACGTCGACGTGCGCGGCACGGCGCCCGGCATGTTGGCGACGCAGTAGTGCAGCACGCCCTCGACGACATAGGTCGGATCGGCGTGCGTGGTCGGCTTGCAGGTCTCGATGCAACCGCCCTGGTCGACCGCGACGTCGACGACGACCGCGCCGTCCTTCATCGCCTTCAGGTCTTCGCGGCGGATCAGCCGCGGCGCGCGCGCGCCCTGGACGAGCACCGCGCCGACGACCAGGTCGGCGTGCACGATCTGCTCGCGGATGGCGATCGGCGAGCTGTGGAGCAGCGTGACGTTGGCCGGCATCACGTCGCTGAGGTAGCGCAGCCGGTCGAGGTCGATGTCCATCAGGCGGACGTCGGCGCCGAGGCCCGCGGCCATCTTCGCCGCGTTCGTGCCGACCACGCCGCCGCCGAGGATCACGACGGTCGCCGGTTCGACGCCGGGGATGCCGCCGAGCAGGATGCCGCGGCCGCCGTGGTGCTTCTCGAGGCAGACCGCGCCGACCTGGATCGCCATGCGGCCGGCGACCTCGCTCATCGGCGTCAGCAGCGGCAGCGAGTTGCGATGGATCAGGGTCTCGTAGGCGAAGCAGTGCGCGCCCGAGGCCAGCATCGCGTCGGTCAGTTCGCGGCTCGCCGCGAAGTGGAAGTAGGTGAACAGCAGCTGACCCTTCTTGATCAGCTTGTACTCCTCGGGCAGCGGCTCCTTGACCTTGACGATCATCTCGGCGTCGCCGTAGACCTGCTGGGCTGAGCCGACCAGCTTCGCGCCGACCTTCTGGAAGGCCTCATCGGTGATGCCGGCGCCGAGGCCGGCACCCGATTGCACCAGCACCGTGTGGCCGGCGCCGACGAGGTCCATCACCATGGCGGGGACGGCACCGACACGGTTTTCTTGGGCTTTGATCTCCTTGGGGACACCGATGATCATCGCGAGCTGCTCCTGTGATCCGACGAGTGACTTGGCGGGCGAGCAGGATAGCGAGCCGGTGTGCGGGAGGCGAGGAATCGTTGGCGCTCCCGGCGCATCGTCCGGTCCACCACCGCCCTGGGTCAGCGGCCGGCGGCGCGGAGGCGCTGCTCGAGGTGCGCGATCTCGCCAGGCGGCAGGTCCGGCAGCAGGTGGCAGCGGACGGCGATCGCGTCGCGGCCCAGCGCGAGCCGCGGCGCAGGCGAACGCAACACCCGCGGATCGTCGGCCAGCAGGCGCGCGACCTCGGCTTCGTTCGGTGCGCCGTCGCGGACTGGCACGTCGATGTAGAGCGTCGGCGGCGCCGGACGGCGCGTCGCCGCGGCCTCGCGCGCGGTGCGCTCGGTCGACCGCGGCAGCGCGACCAGGCGTTCGGCTTCGGCGGCGAGGTCCGGCGCGGCGTCCGGACCGTTCGCCGCCGGCTCGCCAGGCAAATCGTCTTCGATGACGAAGAACTCGTCGAGCGCTGGCCCGTCGTCGGCTGCCGTTGCTGGCGCCGTTGGCACGGCGGTCACCTCAGCGCCGTCGCATGCCGCAGCGGGTGTCGACCCGGCCTCGGCCTGTTGCTGGCGAAGGCGATCGACGGCCTCGCCGAGCAGCGCCGCCGCGGCCCAGATGTCCTGGACACCCGGATCGAACGCGGGTGGCCCGTCGCTGCCGAGCGCGCCGCCATCGCGGTTTGCGCGACCCGGTCGCCGCAGGCGCAGGAAGCAGCCCAACCCCAGCAACGTGGTGGCGAGCGCCACCCACGGCCACCACCGCGTCGCCATGCCGGGGGCCGCGCGCGCGGCGCGCTGGCCCGGTTGGACCGGCGACGCGTTCGCCGGGCTTGGCGAGCCGTTCGCCGGTGCGGGTGGCTGCGTCGGCTTCGTCGGCGGAGTCCCGGTCGCGGGGCTGGCCGGCGCCGGGCCGCTCGGTGCCGCGTTGCCCGGCAGCACCGTTTCGCCGAGGCGGCGGAGGAAGATGTCGAGCTGCTCGGTCGTGCGATCGAGGGCACCCTGCAGGATCTTCTCGACCTCGCGATGGCGCTGCTCTTGGGCCGCCAGCGAGGTCTCGAGGTCTTGCAGGCGACGACGGATCGCGTCCCCTTCGTCGCGCCGCTCCTGCGACGCGCTGTCGACCAGCAGGGTGGTCCAGCGCTGCAATTCCTGCGTCAGCGCCAGCTGGCGGTTCTCGAGCTCGGCGGTGCGCTGGTTCAGCGCGGTCAGCACGTCGCGCAGCGGTGCCATCGCCGCGGCGAGGTCGCGCCCGGGATCGGTTGCCGGTGCGGCAGCCTGCGGCGCATGGACCAACGCGGCGCGCAGCGCGCGCAGTTCGGCGGCGACCTCCGACTCGGCGGTCGGCAGTTGTTCGCCGCAGGCCGCGGGGAGCGCGGCGAGCGCCAACGCGAAGCCGAGCCAGCGGCGCCTCATGACGCCACCTCGACGGTCGTCACCCCGCTGACGGCCACGACCTGCGGGGCGCACGCCGGCCAACGGATACGGCGCGGCGCGACGACGATGCTGCCGCGGCGCTCACGCAGGTCCGCGGTGGCGAGCGCCACCGGCACGAAGGCCGGCGAACAGGTGGCCGCGCCGTCGTTGTAGAGGCGCACCGGAACGACCGCTCGCGGCTCCGGCGAGCGCATCGGGAAGCGCACGTGCAGCGCCGAAGCGGTGTGCAGCACCACGCCGCAGTGTTCGTCCCATGCGCCGGCGAGGTGGCGCGGCATCAGCTCGAGTACGATGCCCGCGCCGCCGCAGCCGTCGGTCCAGGTGATCGTCGGCACCAGCGGCACGCAGAGGTAGCCGGCGATCCGGCCACCTGGCAGCAGCGCCAGGGTTTCGCGCGTCGCGACGCGCACCGGATGGCGGGGCGCCCGCAGTTCGATCTGCAGCGACACCGCGTCGGGCAGGCCGAGCGCGTAGCGGCGCGCTTCCTGGCCATCGAGCCACAGCAGCGAGAAACCTCCGCGCACGGCCTCCAGCACCAATTCCCCGTTGCCACACGCCGCGCGGACGCTGCCGCCGCGCGGTGGGCGCGGCAGTCGGGTCAGCAGCGAGGGGCAGGGCGAATCGTCCATCGGTTCGGCGAAGGCTAGCGCATCGCCGTTCCATCGCCACGCGTGACCGGCT
>CAYMRG010000280.1:5886-7107 GCA_964392555.1 uncultured candidatus Brocadiaceae bacterium | reverse complement strand
GGCAGGTCGCGGTTGTCGCTGCCGAGGCCGTAGTCGAGCCACGCCCCCATCGACGGCCGTCCGGGCCGCGGCGCGCCGGTGAACAGCAGCAGCTCCGCCGGCGCGTGGTTGAACTGGTCGGTGAACATCGACCGGACCAGCGTCACGTCGCCGAGCTGCTGCGCGAGGTGCGGAAACAGCTCGCAGACCTCGATGCCGTTCGCGCCGCGGATCCAGCCGTGTGGATGGCCGAGCAGCTTCGGATGCCCCTTGATGAACGCGAACCGCTCCTTGGCCAGGAAGTCGTCCGGGCACGGCTTGCCGTTCAGCCGATCGAGCGTCGGCTTGCGATCGAACATGTCGACCGTCGACGGCGCTCCCTCCATGTGCAGGTAGATGACGCTGCGCGCGGCCGGCGCGCGCGGTGGCGGCGGCGGCGGATCACCGCCGAGTTCGCGCAGCGCCAGCGCGCCGAGCGACAGCGCCGAACCGCCGAGGAAGCGCCGGCGCGCGAGGTCGATCGTCGGGTCGGTGTTCATCGCCTGGTCACGAACTCGTCGAGGGCCATCACCACGCCGGCGAGCGACGTCCACGCGTCGACCGGATCGGTCACGCCGGACGCGCGTTCGGCGGCCAGCAGGTCGAGCAGGCGCTGCCGCTCGCTCGCCGACGGCTCGCGCAGCAGGCACTGCGTCCACAGCCAGCGCACGCGGTCGCCGTCGTCGCCGGCGTCGCCGCCGACGGTGAGCGCGCGCTTCGCCAGCGCTTCGGCCGGCTCGCGGAACTGCGGGTCGTTCCACAACACGAGCGCCTGCAGCGGCGTGTTGGTGCGCGCGCGCCGCAGCACGCACGACTCGCGGCTCTGCGCGTCGAACACCAGCATCGCCGGATGCGGGCTCGTGCGCCGCCAGAAGGTGTAGAGCGAACGCCGGTAGCGCTCCGGCCCGTCGGCGTCCTGCCAACGATCGCCGCTGTAGATCTGCATCCAGACGCCGTCGGGCTGCGGCGGCATCACGCTCGGCCCGCCGACCTCGCGCGTCAGCAACCCCGACACCGCGAGTGCCTGGTCGCGCAGCGCCTCGGCCGACAGGCGGAACGACGGGCCGCGCGCGAGCCAGCGGTTGTCGGGGTCGCGTTCGCGCTGCGCCGCGGTCGTCGTCGCCGACTGGCCGTAGGTCGCCGACAGCACGATCGTCCGCAGCAGGTGGCGCAGCGACCAGCCGTCGCGCAGTTCGCAGGCGA
>CAYMRG010000280.1:0-5876 GCA_964392555.1 uncultured candidatus Brocadiaceae bacterium | reverse complement strand
GGATGCGTCGGCGGCTCGCCCTGCGTGCCGAAGTCCTCGAGCGTCGTGACGATCCCGGCACCGAACAGCTCGCTCCAGATCCGGTTGGCGAGCACGCGCGCGGTCAGCGGATTGTCCGGCGCGACCAACCAGCGGGCGAAGCCGAGGCGATCGCGCGGCGCGTCGTCGGCAAGCGGCGGCCAGGCCTTCGGCACGCCCGCCGTCACCGGTTCGCCGGGCGTCAGGAAGCTGCCGCGCAGGTGCACGTGGGTCGTGCGCCGGCGATCGGCCGGCAGTTCGCTCAGCACCGGCACCAGCGGTCCCGTCACCCGGTCGAACTCGGCCTCGAGGTCGACGCGGCGCTGGCGCGCCTCGCCCTCGGCGGCGGTGATCAGCTCGGCGCAGAAGCCACCCGGACCCGCGCCGTTGCAGACCTTCAGCAGCAACGTGTTGATCCCGGTCACCGCGTCGACCGCCAGCAGCTCCTGGTTCGGCGCCGCCGGTCGCGCGACCTCCTTCGCCAGCACCTCGCGCCCGTTCCACCAGACCTTCAGCGCGTCGTCGCTGCCGAGCGCCAGCGTCCAGGCGGCGGGTGCCGTGGCCTCGAACGTCCGGTAGAGGTAGAAGGCGCTGTTGTCGCCGCTCCACTCGTGGACCTTGCCGTCGCCGAACTCCGGCATCGCGCGCCAGCGCTGGCCGTCCTGCTCCGCATCGAGCCGCACGCCGTCGGCCTCCGGGGCGAATGCGCGTTCGTGCGCTTCGTGCAGGCTCGCCGCCGGCAACGGCCCGAGCAGCTGCCACGGCGACGACGGCGCACCGACCGCCGCAGCGGGCGGCCGCGCGCGCAGCTCCGCCAGGTCGAGTTCGATCGCCTTGGCACGCACCTGCTGCGATGGCGTCGGCGCGCGCAGCGTCGGCGCGTCGTCGGGCCGGTCCGCATCCTCGGTCTGGTCGAAGAAGGCGAACAGCTCGTAGAACTCCTTCTGCGTGAACGGGTCGTACTTGTGGTCGTGGCACTGCGTGCAGCCCATCGTCGTGCCCATCCACACCGACATCGTCGTGTCGACGCGATCGATCACCGCCGCGGTCCGGAACTCCTCGTCATCGGTGCCGCCCTCGGTGTTGGTCATCGTCTGGCGATGGAACGCAGTCGCGATGCGCTGGTCGAGCGTCGCGTCGGGCAGCAGGTCGCCGGCGAGCTGTTCGACCGTGAACCGGTCGAACGGCAGATCGCGGCGGAACGCGTCGATCACCCAGTCGCGGTAGCGCCACATGCCGGGACGCAGCTGGTCCTTCTCGTAGCCCTGGCTGTCGGCGTAGCGCGCCAGATCGAGCCACCACGCGGCCCAGCGCTCGGCGAACGCGTCGCTGGCGAACAGCGCGTCGACGGCGCGTTCGCGGGCGACGACGGGATCGGCGGCGTCGGCGGCGACGAACGCCGCCACCTCAGCCGGCACAGGCGGCAGCCCGGTCAGGTCGAGCGTGACGCGCCGCAACCAGGTCGCCGCATCGGCGGGGTCGCTCGGCCGCAGGTCGTGCGCCTGCATCGCCGCGGCGGCGAAGCGATCGAGCGGCGCGGCGAAGCGCGCATCGCCGACCGGCGGCGGCTCGGGCCGGACCAGCGGGCGGTACGACCAGTGCGGCGGCGCATCCTGCGGGTGCTGTTGCGCCGCGGCTGCCGCGGCAAGGCCAAGCACGAGCCCGGGAACCAGCGTGACGAGGCGCACGCCACACGTTTACCCGGTCCCGGGCCCGGTCAGAAGGCCCGATGGCCGCGCGACCCGCTTCCGGCCCTCATTGGATGCGCTTGGCGTCCGGTTCGGTGAAGAAGAACGGCGTGGCGCTGGCCGGCAGGATCAACGCCTGGCCGAAGATGTGCAGGCCGACCAGCGACGGGATCGACGGGATGTCGAAGTCGGTGCGCACCCGACCGGCGCTGATGACGTCGAAGCCGAGCACCACGGTCGTGGCGGGCGCCAGCAGCAGCGTCGTGGTGCTGCTGAGTGGCGTCGCGCCGGCGCCGAGCGACGCCAGGTTGATCGCGAGGTCGCCGTTCGCGCCGAACGCTTCGAAGCGGATGGTGTTGCCGATCGAGCTGTTGCCGCTGAGCTGGAACGACAGCGACGTCGTCTGGATGGTCGCGACGTCGAACAGCGGCAGACCGCCCGAGCTGGTCCAGCTGCCGGTCATGACGACCTCCAGGCCGGCGTAGTTGGCGAAGTTGACCGACGAGCTGGTCAGCGCCGTTTCGGTGCCGTGGATGACCCAGTTGGTGATCGGCGGGCAGTAGTAGCAGGTTGCCGCCTGGTTGAATTCGATCTGGCCACGCAGCTCGAACTGGGCGCACGCGACGGCCGCGAAGGCGAACGGGGCCAGCAGGGCGAAGGCAGCGTGCAGACGGTGGGTGGCGAACATGGGATGGTCCGGGTTTGGAGCGGCCGGCGAGGTGCCGGTCGGGGGGCGCTGAGGCAACCTCCATGCCGCCCATGCCGGGGCGCGGCGGTGTGCGTTCACCGGACACCCCCCGCCCGGCTTGCGGACGGTCAGCCGCGCGCCGGCGTCGCCGCGATCCACGCCGCGATCCGCGCGTCGAGGAAGAACGGCCAGAACGGCACCAGCGAGGCGACGAACAGCAGCGCGACGCGCCCCACGGGCCAGCCGCGCTCGGTATGCGCGCGGACGAGCAGCCAGACCTCGGCTACGAACAGCGCACCGTGCAGGCTGCCGGCGATCAGCACCGCGATCGGCAGGCCGGCGAGGTACTTCAGCGGCATCGCGACCGCGAGCAGCACGAGGAACGAGACGGCTTCGGCGAACGCGACGCGGCGCAGCAGCGGCAAGGGGTCGGACATCGGGCCCGGACGATAGCGCCGCACGTCGGGTTCATCGCACCGCGATCGCGCCGGCGCTGGCGACCGCTGCAGCGGCGAGCCCCAGGCTGGCGGCGAACGCCACGCCCGCGGCGAACGCGCCGCCGCGCGCCGGGTCGCCGCGGTCGCCACCGCGTTCGCGTTCGCGCTTCGGCGGACGCGCCGCGAACCACAGCGGCAGCGGCGAAGTGAGCGCGAGCAGCATCGGCGCGGTGTCGATCTGGACGGTGTCCTGGCGCGCCCACAGCAGCCCGACGTGCGCGACGGCGACCACCAGCGCAGCGCCGGTGCCGCAGGCGAACGGCCGCCGCCACGCCGCCGTGCCCAGCGCACCGAGCAGCGCGACCGCGGCGACGCCGGCGAGCTGCCACGACGGCGTGCGACCGAGCGCGCGCAGCACCAGCGCATCGGCGGCGAACACCACCACGCCGACCAGCGGCACGAGCGGCCCCGGCCGCGCCTTCGCCGCGCCGCGCACGCCCCACCACACGGCCGCGACCAGCGTCCAGGCCGCGGCCAGCCGCCACGCGCAGGTGACCGGCTGCCACAGCGCGCGCAGCGGCGCCGACAGCGCCCACGGCAGCCAGCCGACCAGCGCCACGTCGCCGACCAACAGCAGCGCGCGCGGCAGCAGCCGGAGGTCGTGGGCCGCGCCGAAGACGCCCGCCGCGAGCAGCAGGTACCACGCCCACGGCAGCATCGCCTGCGCGCTCCAACGCAGCTGCCAGGGCAGCGGCGGCAACCCGCCGGTCGCGATCGCGAACGGCACCAGCACGGCGGCGGCCAGCGCCGGCGCCAACAGCCGTGCGCCGCCGACGCCGACCAGCAGCAATACGGCCGCCAGCGCCGGCAGGACCGCGAACAAGAGCCATTGCAGCAGCTCCACGCGCGCACTCTACGGTTCTGCCGAGCGACCGCGAACGGTAGCCTGCGGACCCCGCATGTCCCTGCATCGCATCACGAGCCTCAGCCGGACCCTGAGCGAATGGGCCGGCCGCGCCGGCAACGAGAAGTTCCTGCGCCACGACCAGGAGGCGCGGCTCGCCGAGTCGCTCGGCGACCCGCAGCGCCGCACGCACGTCCAGGTCGCGGCGTGGATGCTCGGCACGTGGCACCTCGGCCACGGCATGGCGCAGGTGCTGCAGGGCGAAGTGCGCGGCTTCGACGCGGCACGCACCGGCCAGGCGCTGCGCCGCTGCTCGCTGCTGCTGCGCGAACGGCACCGCCCGCCGCAGCGCCGCGGCGCGCCGTCGTCGCTGCCGTTCTCGGTGCTGCACGGCGCCTGGACCAGCCTGCTGGCGATGGCGCTCGAGGATCCGGGCGCCGAGGACCTGCACGAGCTGCTGCGTTCGCAGCCCGATGCCACGTTCGGCGAAGACGACCACCTCGCCCTCTTCACGCGCGAGCTGCTCAACCTGCGCGCTGGGCAGCGTGCCCTGATCACGCCGCGGCTCGGCCCCTACGAACCCGTGCTGCTGGCGTGGACCGGCGAAGGGCGCGTGCTCGCGCAACGCCTCGCCGACGTGCTCGACCTGCACCTCGACCAGGCGCGCGGCGCGGGGCGACCGTTCGAGGACCCGGCCTGCCAGCTCTACCCGGTCGAGGTGATCGCGGTGCAGAAGGTCCGCGCGTGGCTCGGCCTGCCCTGCCCCAAGGTCGACCACCCGCTGATGTTCACCAACCTCGCCACGATGCAGCCGACCGGCGGATGGCCGGCGAACGACCTCGTCGCGCGACTCGAGCGCGAGCTGCGCGGCCGCTGAGCGGCTCCCGCTGTCGCGCCCCCGCCGCGCCGCCGGTATGCTGCCGCGTTTCCGCGACGTCCCACGCCGAGTTCCGACCGACGATGACCAACCTCCACGCGCCGATGCAGCAGAACAAGCTGCAGAACTACGACAGCAAGCGCGGCGCCGAAGCCTACAAGGCCGACTACCAGCAGAAGCTGCACCGCAAGCTGTCCGACAAGCGCGAACGCGCGCTGCTGGCGCAGATCTTCCGCGAGATCGGCCAGGTCGACTCGATCCTCGATCTGCCGTGCGGGCACGGGCGGCTGTCCGATTTCCTGCGCTCGCACTGCCGGCACCTGGTCAGCGGCGACTGGTCGTCGACGATGGTCGGCCTCAACAAGCGCGACCACGAAGGCGAGGCAGGGCGCTCCTACGTGCGCGCCTCGGCGCTCGAGATCCCGCTGCCGGACCAGAGCGTCGACGTCGTCGTCAGCTTCCGCCTGTCGCACCACCTCGAGACGCAGGAGCTGCGCGAACGGCACCTGCGCGAGCTGTTCCGCGTCGCGCGGAAGCACGTGGTCGTGACGTGGTTCTCGGCGACCTCGCTGAAGAACCTGCTGCGCCAGGTGCGCGTCAAGCTGGTCGGCAAGAAGCCGAAGAACGTGCTGCGCCACGCCGACGTGCGCCGCGTCGCCACGGCGGCGGGGTTCACGCAGTTCAGCGCGCGGCCGCTGTTCCTGATCGGCTCGGGGCACATCCTCGGCCACTTCACGCGGAGCTGAGCCTTGGCGATGGCACCCGGATTCGCCCAGCAACGGCTGGTCGGCACCGCGCTGGTCGTCGGCATGACGCTGTACGTGCTCACGGTCGCCGTCGTGCTGAGCACCAACGAGGGCAAGGGCCTCGCCGTTGAGCCGATCCCGAGCCTCGACCAGCTCACGATCTTCGTCGGCTTCGCCAGCGCCGTCATCGGCCTGTCGCTGCGGCGGTTCCTGCGGCCGCGCGACGAGCAGAAGGAACCCGGCGGGCGGCGGGCGGCGTGGTTCCGCGCGACGATCGCGCCGATCGCCGCGCTCGAAGGCGGCGCGCTGTTCGCGACGACCGTCTGGTTGCTGAACGGCAAGGCCATCCCGCCGCTGGTCGTGGCGCTGGTGCTGATCGCGCTGGCGATCCTGCTGCTGCCGTTCCGCGACCCGGAGGAAGGCGCGGGCAGCTGACCCGCGCCGCTCAGAACCGAAGCGGCGCGCCGTAGGCGCGCGGCAAGGTCCTGAGCGTGCGTGCTCGCCGCGCTCGGCGCGGC
>CAYMRG010000279.1:0-7122 GCA_964392555.1 uncultured candidatus Brocadiaceae bacterium | reverse complement strand
CTCGGTCATGTCGAGCCGGGCGAAGTGCTCGAACGCGCCGATCGAGACGATCGCGTCGTACAGCGCCGCCGGTGCGTGGTCGGCCCAGCTCTCGAGCCGCACCTCGACGCCGGTCCACGCGCGCGCCGCGATGTGCGCCCGCTGCGCTTCGCTGAGCGTCAGCCCGACCGCACGGCCGACGCCGCACTCCTGCGTCAGCCGTTCCAGCATCGCCCCCCAGCCACAGCCGATCTCGAGCACGCGGGCCGCGCCGCGCGCGCGCGCTGCGGGGAGGTGGGGGTCGCGCTGGCGCAGCTGCGCCTGCTCGAGGTCGTCGCCGTCCGCCCACTTCGCGCCCGAGTAGACCATGCGCCGATCCAGCCACAGCCGGTAGAAGTCGTCGCCGACGTCGTAGTGGTGCTGGATCGCGCGCGCCGTGGCGCCCGGCGGAACGGTGTCGGTCACGCCGGCCCCCCGTGCGTCAGGTGGTCGACGAGATCGCGGATGCTGCGGTGCTCGTAGAGCAGCGTCGCGGGCAGCTCCCGACCGAGGTGGTCGGACAGCTCGCCGCTGAGCGCGACCGCCTGCACCGAGTCGAGGCCGAAGCCGTCGAAGTCGGCGTCGACGTCGATCTGCTCGGGGGCGAGTTCGAGCGTGCGGGCGATCGCTGCCGCCAGCCAGGGCAGCAGCGCGGTCGGGGCGGGCGACGTCGGTTCGGAGTGCTTCATCGGCGTTCGGTGCGGGCCGTGGTGTGGGCGAGGCGCGCCGTGAGGCGCGCGCGGTTGGGACGGCGGACACGGCGGGCGAGTCCGCCGCGCTCGAGCACGGCGATCAGCACGCCGCCGAGGTCGAGCTGCCACCAACGGTGGCTCATCAGGGCCGAGGTCGGATCGGCATGATGGTTGTTGTGCCAGCTCTGGCCGAGCGTCGGGATGCACAGCAGCGCGACGTTGGTGCTGCGATCGCCGGTGCGGTACGGCCGGCTGCCGACCAGGTGCGTGACCGAGTTGATGCACCAGTAGGTCAGGTGGTTCATCGCGAACACCCGCACCGGGCCGCCCCACAGGAAGCCGAGCAGCGCGCCGGTCGCGGTGCCGTGGACGAGCCCGCCGACCGCCGCCGGCAGGGCCATGCCGAGCAGCAGCCAGCGCAGATAGTGCATGTGGATCGCGAGCACGTCGGCGTCGCGGTAGAGATCCTTCGCGTAGCGGGCGAAGCCGCCGCGGCCGACGCTCTCGGTGCGCCAGATCCAGCCGACGTGCGCGTGCAGCGCGCCGAGCAACCGTTCGCGGCGGCGAGCACCCTGCAGGTGCGGCGAATGCGGATCGCCGGGCTGGTCCGAGAACCGGTGGTGCTTGCGGTGGATCGACGCCCACCAGATCACCGGCCCCTGGAACGCGAACGAGCCGCAGATCGCCAGCGCGACCTTGACGGCGCGCGCCGCCGCGAACGACCGGTGGGCGAACAGCCGGTGGAAGCCGACCTCGACGCCGATCAGGGCGAGCGTGTGCATCACCAGCCACAGGCCCAGTTCGGTCCAGCCCGGCGCGTCGCCGCGCGCCCACAGCCAGACCGCTCCGACGACGCCGAGCGGCGGCACGAACGTGACGACCGCGGCGAGCACGCGGTCGACGGCGCGACCGGCGACCGACGGCTTTGCGACCGGCGGCGGCAACGTGGCGACGTCAGCCATCCCGTTCCCCATCGTTCGCCGGCGCCGTGGGCATCGCCCGGGCGAAGCCCTCGGCGAGGTAGCGACGGCGCGCCTCGTGGTGGCGGATCTTGCCGCTGCTGGTGCGCGGCAGGGCATCGGTGGTCGGCACGAGGTCGTCGAGCCGCACGCCGAACCGCGCGCTGACGACGCCGCGGGCGGCGGTCAGCACGGCCTCGGGATCGAGCGAAGCGATCGCGGCGCCGCGCACCTCCTGGACGACGACCAGGCGCGCACCGACCGCGGTGTCGACGCAGAACGCCGCCGCGCCGCACGGCCGGAACGCCGGGTGCAGCGCGACCAGGACGTCTTCGATGTCCTGCGGGTAGAGCTTGCGGCCGTTCAGCACGAGCCGCGAACCGAGCCGGCCGGTGACGAACAGCTGCCCATCGCGGACGAAGCCGAGATCGCCGGTGCGCAGGTAGCGGGTGCCGTCGTCGTCGCGCAACCGCCCGCCGAACCGCTGTTCGGTCGCGGTCGCGTCGCAGAAGTAGCCGGCCGCGATGCTCGGGCCGGTCGCCCAGATCTCGCCGACGTGCGCGTCGGGCACCGGCGTCCGGTCCTCGGGGTCGACGATGCGCACGGCGTTGTCGCCGCGGGCATGGCCACAGCCGACCACCTCGGCGGCGTCGCCGGCCGCGGCGGGCGTCGCCCGACCCGCGGCGAGGCCCTCGCGATCGAGCGCGACGCGTGCGACGCCACCGCCGGCGCGGCCACCGGTGAGCATCAACGTCGCCTCGGCGAGGCCGTAGCAGGGGTAGAGGGCGCCGGCGGCGAAGCCGAACGGCGCGAAGCGCTCGGCGAACGCGGCCATCGTCGCGGCGCGCACCGGCTCGGCGCCGACGAACGCGAGCCGCCAGCCGGACAGATCGAGCTTCGGCACCGCCGCGAGGTCGCGTTCGCCGATCGCGCGCACGCAGTGCTGGAAGGCGAAGTTCGGCCCGCCGCTGGTGACGGCGCGCCGTTCGGCGATCGCGCGCAGCCAGCGGATCGGGCGCTGCAGGAAGGTCGTCGGCGCCATCAGCGCGCACGGCCGGCCGAGGAACAGCGGCTGCAGCACGTTGCCGATCAGGCCCATGTCGTGGTAGTGCGGCAGCCAGCCGACGACCGTCGTGGCCTGGTCATGGCCGAACGCCGCCGCGATCACGCGCTGGTTGTCGACGAGGTTGGCGTGCCGGACGATCACGCCACGCGGATCGCCGGTCGACCCCGAGGTGAACTGGACGAACGCGGTCGCGTCGGCGCTCGGCCAGTCGCCCGGGCGAGCCTGGCCGTGGTCGTCAACCGCCGCGTCGTCGCCGAGCCAGTCCAGCACGTCGGCCCCCAGCGCTGCGAGCGGCCCGTGCGACGTGGCATCCACCAGCAGCCGACCGGCACCGACCTTCGCCTGGACGCGCCGCAGCCACGCGACGTCGTCGGCGCAGCGCGGCGGCCGCACCGGCACGGCCGGTCGCCGCGCGGCCAGGCACCCGAGGAACGCGACCACGAACTCGAGCCCCGGCTCGAACACCAGCAGGACCGGCGCACGGTCGCGGTCGCGCGCGAGCCAGCCGGCGACGGCGCCGGCGAGGCGATCGAGGTGCGCGAAGCCCAGCTGCCGCCGCGCCGCGGCGCCGCCGTGCAGGAACTCGAAGGCCCGTTCGCCGCCACGTTGCTCGGCGTGGCGACGCAGCACGTGGACGATCGTCGCATCGCTCATCGCCGCGCCGCTCCCTCACCGTCCGCGGCGCGCAGGAACCGGCCGATCGCGGCTTCGACCGCCGCAGCATGGCTGAGCGGCGCGTTGTGCGAGGCGTCGGCGATCACCAGGAGCCGCGCATCGGGCAGGTCCGCAGCGAGCAGTTCGCAGATGCGACGGAACGGCGCGCGCGTCGCGGCACCGCACAGCACCAGCACCGGACACGCGACGCCGGCATAGCGATCGGCCGTGACCGCGAGCGCCAGCGAGGCGCGACTGTGCGCAACCAGGGAACGTTCGGCGTTGGCGGTCAGCCACGCGCGCGTGCCGGCGCCGAGCCGCTGCCACTCGCCGTCGCCGAGGATGTACTCGAACAGGATCTGCGCGGCCGCCGCCGCCGCACCGCCGCGCACGGCCGCGTCGGCACGGTCGTAGGCGGCCGCGATCTCGGCGAATTCGCCCGGGAACGCGCCGGCGAGCCGCGTCGGCAGCATCGGCTCGGCGACGACCAGCCGCGCCACGCGGGTGGGATGACGCCGCGCGAATTCCAGGCACACCGCGCCCCCGCTCGAGTGCCCGACCAGGTGCACCGGCGCCACGCAGTCGGCGAGCAGGTGCTCCAGCATCGTCGCGTCGTCGCCGTAGCCGTAGTCGCGCCCGACGCGCTCCGCCGGCCATGCCGGCGTGTCGCCGTGGCCGTACAGGTCGGGGCGCAGCGTCCGCACGGCCCCGAGCGAATCCGCCAGCGAACGCCAGTAGCCGCGGTTGGCGCCGGCACCGTGCACCAGCACACAGACGTCACCCGCGCCGTGGTCCGCGCAGGCCACGGGAATGGCGTCGACGTACAGCGGTTGGCGCGTCACGGCGTGCAAGAGGGAGCACCCGGCCTCGACGAGGTCCGCTCGGCATGAGCGGGTGGCTGGGCGCGCGCCTCATGCAACCCGCGTTCCACACGCGCATTCGGCCGCTTCGCCGGGCGCCCGTCCCGCGACCGACGGCCGGCCGACGATTTCGCGCGCCGTGACGTCGGGCATCCGCCACTGCGGGCAGCGCGCCCTGCGGCGGGGACTGCGTCAGCGCGCGTAGCGGGCGCGGATCGCCGGCACCAGGTATTCGTCGAACGCGCGGTCCGCGCCGTACTCCGGCGCCCACTGCCAGTCGCGCCGCGCCGCCGCGTCGTCGACGTCGGCCGGCCACGAATCGACGATCTTCGCGCGCGCCGGGTCGATCGTGAACGAGATGTCGGCCTTCGGGAAGGCCTTCTGGACCCGATCGCGGAACTCCGCCGCGCTGACGCTGAACGCGCCGACGTTGTAGCTCGGCAGCCGCAGCGCGTCGCGCGGCGCGTCGAGCAGCCCCATCAGCGCGCGGATCGCGTCCGGCATCGCCATGAACGGGATGCGCGCTTCCGGTGCGACGAAGCAGGCGTACGGCTTGCCCTGCGCCGCGGCATGCAGCATCTCGGGCCCGTAGTCGCTGGTGCCGCCCGACGGCACGGTCTCGGCCGAGATCAGGCCCGGGAAACGCACGCCGCGGAAATCGAGGTGCGGCGCGTTCTCGGCGTTGGCCGCCAGCATGCGGTAGTGGCGCATGAAGTAGCGCCCCAGGTGCTCGGCGTAGAGCTTGTTGATGCCGTACATCGTGATCGGCTCGAGGCCCTGGTCCTCGCGGATCCGCGCCAGCCGTGCCTTCTCGGCGAGCGTCGGGATGCCGTAGACGGCGATCGAGCTGGGGAACACGAACTTGACCGGCGTGCCGAGCCGGTGCGTCACCGACTGCGCCATGCGCAAGAGGTGAAGCGTGCCCTCGACGTTGATCTGGTGCGCCAGCTCGGGATCGCGTTCGCCGCGCGTCGACAGCAGCGCCGCGAGGTGGAACACCGCGCCGATCTCGTGATGCGCCGCGAGCTGGTCGAGCAGGTAGCGGTCGAGGATGTTGCCGGCGTAGGTCTCGAGACAGAGCGGTCGATACCGTTCGGGCAGCGGCGACAGGTCGAGGGTGACGATGGCGAACCGACCGTCGCGGTGGAGACGTTCGATCAACGAACGGCCGATCTCGCCGTTCGCGCCGGTGATGAGGGCGACTGGACGCTTGGACATGGAGGTACGGGGAACCTACGCGGCCGCGCCCCGCGCCGCGACGGCCAGCCGGGAAACCCTCACCAGGGCGCGTCGACGGTCACGCCGAGGCCCGGGCGGTCGAGCGTACGCAGCACGCCGTCGGTGAGGTCGAAGCCGCCGCTGGCGAAGTCGCGCGACAGGTCGAGGTGGCCGTCGAGGTCGAGGTAGCGCGTCGCCGGACAGCTCAGCGCCGCGTGCAGCGCCGCGGCGATCGCGATCCGGCTCTCGTCCATGCAGCCCCACATCAGGCCGATGCCGGCGTCATCGGCGAGCGCGGCGATCGCGCGCGCCGGCAGCACGCCGCCGCACTTCATCAGCTTGATGTTGAACAGCCCGAACGCGCGCGGCTCGCGGCACTGCCCGCGCGCGTCGGCGACGTCGTGCAGGCTCTCGTCGGCCATCAGCCGCGCCTTGACCGCCGCCGGCAGCACGCGCTGCGCGTCGATGCCGGTGCGCGGCAGCGGCTGCTCGATGAACTCGATGCCGAGGTCGCGCGTCGCCTGCAGGAACCGCAGCAGCTGCGGCGGGCCGTAGCCGACGTTGCCGTCGACGCGGATCGCGATGCCACAGCCGACCAGCTCGCGCAGCCGGACGAGGCGTTCGACGTCGATCTCGACGTCGACGCCGATCTTGACCTTGAGCACGCGGAAGCCGCGGGCGAGGTATTCGCGCGCCTCGGCGAGCGTCGCCGCGACGTCGCGTACGCCGATCGTCACCGACGTCGGCAGCGCCGTGTGCGCGCGGCCGAGCACCTCGACGAGCGGCCGCCCCAGCGTGCGGGCGTGAAGGTCGTGCAGCGCGATGTCGAACGCCGCGCGCGCGCCGGGCGAACCGATCTCGGCCAGCAGCGGCGCGAACGCGGCAGGCGCTTCGACCGCGCGACCGACGAAGCGTTCGGCGAACGCCTGCAGCCCGGCGAACGCCGCGTCGCCGGTGTCGCCGTTGACCTCGGGCTCGGGCGTCGCGGCGCCGACGCCGACGTGGGCCCCGTCGGTCGCGAGGCGCACCAGCGCCATGCGCGCGGTGTCGTTGGCGTGGCTGGCGACCGCGTACGGCCGCGACAGCGGCACGTCGGCGCGGTGCAGGTGGCAGGCGGTGATCTTCACGACCGCACCGCCGCGAGGTGCGCGCGGATCGCCGGCACGAGCGCATCGGCGCCTTCGAGCAACGGGTAGACCGCGGGCAGGCCGGTCGACCGCCGCAGCTCGTCGCGCGCCGGCTCGCGCCGTTCGGCAGGCAGGTCGCCGTGGTTCAGCGCGAGGCCCAGCACCTTCGCGCGGTAGTAGCCGAGCAGCGCGATCTCCTCGGTGACCGGCGGGATCACGTTGCCGAGCGCTTCCTGCTCCTCGAAGCAGTGCCGGCCCGGCGCGTGCTGCAGGATCACGCCGCGCGCCTCGCCCGACAACAGCAGCTCGGCGCCGCACGGGCCCGACGGGTTGCGCAGCGCGGACTGGCCTTCGAGGAAGATCACGTCCGGCGACAAGTCGCGGTCGCACAGAACGATCGCGTGTTCGAGCTCGCCGCTGACGAAGTCGTTGGGGGTGGTGTCGAGCACGAAGCCGTGCGGGATGCCCTGCAGCCAGCCAGTCTGGCCGGTGTGCACGATCGCCGCGCGGATGCCGGCGCGACCGCAC
>CAYMRG010000278.1:6825-7178 GCA_964392555.1 uncultured candidatus Brocadiaceae bacterium | reverse complement strand
GATCGACGACGTGCTCGACTTCTCGAAGATCGAGGCCGGCAAGCTCGAACTCGAGGCGGCACCGTTCGACGTCGTCGCGGGTGCACGGGCCGTGCTCGGCGCGCTCGGCAAGCCCGCCGCGGATCGCGGCCTGCGGCTCGAACTCGAGCTCGGCGTGCCGCCGCCCGGGTTGATCCTCGGCGACGCGGTGCGCTTCGCGCAGGTCCTGACCAACCTGATCGCCAATGCGCTGAAGTTCACCGCCGCCGGCGAGGTGCGCCTCACCCTCGGCTACGTCGCCCTCGGCGACCGCACCGGCGCGCTGCGCGTCGTCGTCGCCGACACCGGCATCGGCATCCCCGCGGACAAGCTCG
>CAYMRG010000278.1:0-6815 GCA_964392555.1 uncultured candidatus Brocadiaceae bacterium | reverse complement strand
GGTCCGCGAGTTCCAGCAGGTCGACAGCTCGACGACGCGGCGCTTCGGCGGCACGGGCCTCGGTCTGTCGATCTGCCGGCGCCTGGTCACGCTGATGGGCGGCGAGATCACCGTGCAGAGCCGCGTCGGCGAAGGCAGCCGGTTCTCGTTCGAGGTGCCGGTGCGCCTCGCCGAGCCGCAGGCGGCGGGCGGCGACGGGGTCGCGGTCGCCGCGGCGTCGAACCTGGCGAGCGTCGCCGGTGCCGCGCACGCGCGCGTCCTGGTCGTCGACGACGTGCGCAGCAACCAGGTGCTGCTGCAGACCATGCTCGGGCGCCACGGCTGTGTGGTCGACGTCGCCGACGATGGCGCGGTGGCGGTCGCGATGTGCACGAAGCAGCGCTACGACCTGGTCCTGATGGACTGCCAGATGCCGGTGCTCGACGGCTTCGCGGCGACGTCGACGATCCGCGCGCTCGAACGCGATCGCGGCGGCGGCGCGGGCGACCGCGTGACGATCCTCGCCGTCACGGCGAACGCGCTCGAAGGCGACCGCCAGCGTTGCCTCGCGGCCGGCATGGACGACTACCTCAGCAAGCCGGTGCGCGCGGCGGCGTTGCGCGAGAAGCTCGAGCGGTGGCTCGGGGGCGGGCGGGCGAGCGGATCGCCCTGAGTCCCGGCGGGGCCCGCCGGCGGTAGCATGCCGGCCGCATGATTCCGCAACTGCTCCGGTTCGTCCGCACCCTGCCGGTGCTCGTCGGCCTCGCCATCTCGACCAGCGTCACCGCGCTCGCACAGTGCACCCTGCAGGCCCTGCCCGGGGCCGGGGAATCGGGCATCCGTGGCGCGGTCTGGGCCTCGACGGCGTGGGATCCCGATGGCCCTGGCCCGTTGCCGGAGGTGATGGTGTTCGGTGGCGATTTCTCGCTCGCCGGGGACGTCTACACCGGCAACCTCGCCGTCTACGACCCGGCCACTGGTGCCTGGGCGAGCCTGGGGTCGTTCGATCAGCCGGTCCGCGCGCTGCTCGCGCTGCCGAATGGCGACCTGGTCGCCGGTGGCCAGTTCTCACAGGTGACCTTCGGCGCGACGACGGTGGCCGTGTCGCGCCTCGCTCGCTGGAGCGGCGGTGCCTGGCAGGCGGTCGGGTCGTTGCTCACCGACGTGGGCGCGATCGCGCAGCTCGCGAGCGGTGATCTGGTGGCAGGCGGCGGCGGCTGGGTCGCGACGTGGAACGGGATCGCCTGGTCGCCCCTGGGCACCGGAGTCGGCGACGTCACCAGGCTCGTGGTGCGGCCGAACGGCGAGCTGATCGCCGGCTGGGGCGGGGTCAACAGCCAGGTGGCGCGATGGAACGGCTTCATCTGGGTCACGCTCGGCACGAGCACGAACGGTTCCCTGTATGACCTGACCTTGCTGGCGAACGGCGACCTCGTGGTGGCCGGCAACTTCGCCGACTTGGGCGGCGTGGCCACCCCCGGGATCGCGCGCTGGAACGGCGTGACGTGGTCTGCTCTCGGCACCGGCATCACGCTCGGGCGGGATGTGCTGCAGCTGCCCAACGGCGACCTGGTCGTCGCCGGCTCGTTCGCCACCGCCGGCGGAATCACCGCCGCCAACATCGCGCGCTGGAACGGCTCGACCTGGAGCCCGCTCGGCAGTGGCCTGGTCGGCGGGATCGCGGCGACGCTCGCGCGCTCGAGCGCGGGTGACGTCTACGTGGGTGGTCAGTTCGTCGTGGCCGGCAGCGTCAACGCGACCTCGGTCGCGCGGTGGGACGGCGCTGCCTGGTCGGCGCTGGCCACCGGCACCAACCGTATGGTCGACGTGCTGCGCACGCTGCCGGACGGCAGCTTGATCGCCGGCGGCTCGTTCACCATGATCCAGGGTGTGGCCCGCAGCCACATCGCCCGCTGGGACGGTGCGGCGTGGTCGCCGCTGGGCAGCGGGATCACGGCCGGCCCACAGGGCAGCACCACGGTGACCGCGCTGGCCACGCTGCCGAACGGCGACCTGATCGTCGGCGGCTGGTTCACCGCGGCCGGTGGCGTCCCCTGCACCAACATCGCTCGTTGGGACGGCGTCACCTGGAGCCCGATGGCGAACGGCATCGCCTTTCCGGTGACGGCGCTCGCGACCATGCCGAACGGCGACGTCGTCGCGAGCGCCAGCACGCAGGTCACCGGCGGCGCGCAGATCGTGCGCTGGAACGGCACCGCTTGGAGCCAGTTCGCGTCGGCCAACCAGTCGGTCGCGGCGCTGGCCGTGCTGACGAACGGCGACCTCGTCGCCGGCGGCTACTTCACGTCGATCGGTGGCGCCAACGCCAACCGCGTTGCCCGCTACCAGGGCACGACCTGGTCGCAATTCGCGGGCGGCTTCAACGGCGCGTGCCTGGCGCTGTTGCCGTTGTCGAACGGCAGCCTGGTCGCGGCCGGTGACTTCACGCAGTCCGGTTTGGCCAACCCCGCGCACGTCGCGATCTGGTCCGGCGCCATCTGGCTGCCGCTCGGCCTCGGCGTCAACGGCCGTGGGGCGGCCCTGGCGATGCTGCCGAATGGCGACCTCGTGCTCGGCGGCTCGTTCAGCGCCTCGGGCGCGACGCCCCTGGCCAAGCTCGCCCGGTGGAACGGTTTCGCCTGGTCGTCGCCCGGCGACGGCGCCGACGGCGAGATTCGCGGGATCGGGGTGCTTCCGAACGGCGAACTCGCGCTCGGCGGCCAGTTCACGCGGGTGGGGGCTGGGGTGTCGGCGAGCTTCGGCCGGCTGGCGACGACCTGCCCCGCCGCGGTCGCGGTGACGGGCCCCGGCTGTCCTGGATCCGGCGGCACCAGCATCCTGGTGCCGGCGTCGCAGCCGTGGATCGGCGCGTCCTTCACGACGGTCGGCAGCGGTTTGCCCACCGCGTCGATCGCTCTGGTCGCGTCGGGCTTCCAGCCGATTGCTTGGGGTGCGATCCCGCTGGCAGCCGTGTTCCCGCAGGCCGGTGCCGCGTGCTACGTGCAGGTGGTGCCGGACATCCTGCAGACCGCGGCGGTGGTCGCTGGCACGGCGACCGCGCAGTTGCCGCTGCCGTACGTGCCGGCCGCGGTCGGGCAGGTCTTCTACCAGCAGATGGTGCCATTCGAGATCGACCTGCAGGGCAACCTCGTGTCGGTCACCGCGACCAACGGCATCCAGGCGACGCTCGGTCGCTTCTGAGTTGCACCTCCTTGGCGGCCGGAGTTCGCCGGAGAACGGGCCGTCGAGCCCCTGGCGCGGCCGCCGCTGCGGCGGCTGCCGCCGTGAACCCGAACGGCGGGTCTCCCGCCAAAGCGAGTCGACCATGATCCGGAAGGCGATCGTCTTCGGCATTCCGTTCCTGGCGGCTTCGCTCGCCTGGGCGCAGCAGGCGCCCGACGTCCGAACGCCGTCGACCTCCGCGGTGACCGCCGCCGAGGCCTACACCCACGCCCTTACTCCGGCCGACCTGCATCGGCTCGTGACGCTGCGCGAGCAGGTTGCCCAGGGCGAGCAGCTGCGCGGCCGCGCGCTCGGCGAGGTCCGCTACCAGGCGCGCGCGGAGGACGATTTCGAACGCGCCGAGGGTACCTTCCGCGCCGTCGATCGCGCAACCGGCGAATGGCTCGCGCGGGTGCCCGTTCGCGACCGCGCGATGCACGAGGAACTGCAACCGATCCGCACCGAGGCGGAACAGCAGCTCGTCGCGACCCTGCTCGACGACGCCAGCCTGTCGCTGGTCGCCGGTCGGTGCGGCCACGCGCTGCAACTCGCCGACCGGGCGCTGATCGTGGCACCGGGCGACCGCCAGGCGCTGGCCTTGCGTGCCCGCGCCGAGCTCGCGGCCAACGTGCCGGTGTTCGGCTGGTTCGGCCGCACGGTGCCGACGATCGTTGCGCCGCAGGCGCAACCGGGGCGCCGCGCGCCGCGGGCGCGGCATCGGCCGTGACCGCGCGGCGCTTGCTCAGCCGTCGCGCAGCAGCCGCAGCCCGGTTGCCTGGAAGCGCGTCGGCGCCGGCCAGAAGTTGCGGTAGGCGAGCCGTGCCGAGCTGCGCGGCGTCGCGAACGAACCGCCGCGCAGGACGCGCTGGTTGTCCATGAACTTGCCGTTGTACTCCATCAGCGCGCCGGCGAACGGCCGGTAACCGGGGTACGGCTCGTAGTGGCTCTGCTGCCACTCCCAGACGTCGCCGACCATCTGCCGCAGCGTGCCGGGGTGCCTCGTCGGCGCGGCCGGCTGCACGTCGAACGCGCAGCGCGCGTCGTCGTCGTCGAGCAGGTTGGCGGTCGCCGCGACGAAGCCGGTGCGCGCCGCGTGCTCCCATTCGCCCTCGCGCGGCAGCCGCGCGCCGCGCCAGCTCGCGAACTGCTCGCCGTACCAGCGCGCGAACGCGTCGGCCTCGTAGAACGAGACGTGGCAGACCGGCGCGGCCGGGTCGACCGGAGCGAGGCCGCGCAGCGTGAAGCGGTGCCATTCGTCGCCGTGGCGCTGCCAGTAGAGCGGCGCCTGCCAGGCGTGCTGCTGCACCGTGGCCCAGCCGTTCGACAGCCACAGCAGCGGCCGCCGGTAGCCGCCGTCGGCGACGAACGCGAGCCACTCGGCGTTGGTGACGGGGCGGTCGCCGAGCGCGAAGTCGGGCACCAGCACGCGGTGCGGCGGCAGCTCGTTGTCCCAGCAGAACCCGCCGTCGGTGTGGCCGAGCACGGTGGTGCCGCCGGCGAAGGCGACCTCGCGCAGCGGCGTCGGTTCGCCGCCGACGCTTGCCGGTCGCGGCGCCGCGTAGGCCGTGCGCAGTGGTTCGGGCGCTGACCAGCGGATGTGCAGGATCTCGGTGACGCAGAGCTCCTGGTGTTGCTGCTCGTGCTGCAGCCCGATCTCGACCACTTCGGCGAGCGTCGCGAGGTCGCCATCGGGGCAGGTCGCGAGCAGCTGCCGCATCGCCGCGTCGACGGCGTCGCGGTAGGCGCGGATGCCAGCGTTGGTCGGCGTGCCGACGCTGCCGCGCTGGGCGCGCGGCAGGCGCGGGCCGAGGCCTTCGTAGTAGCTGTTGAGCGCGTAGTCGAAGCCGGCGAAGCCGTGCGGGGCGAGGCCGCGCGGTTGCAGCAGGTTGGCGCTGAAGAACCAGCTGGTGTGGCCGAGCATCCAGTACGGCGGGCTGACGTCCGGCATCGACTGGATGCGCCATTCCTCCTCGTGCAACGGCGCGACCAGCCGCATGGTCCGTTCGCGGACCGCGGTGAAGCGCGCGGCGAGCGCGCTGCGATCGGGCTGCGGCGCGGTCTGGCTCACGTGACGAGGCGAGGTCCCTTCTCCTCGCCACCGTGCTTGTGGAACATGTAGACGCCGAACGCGACGCCGGTGAAGCTCAGCAGGTAGAGCGCCGGGAAGACGATCACGTGCTCGAGCCAGATCAGCCAGAACTGCTGTTCCCCGGAGTCGAGCGTGAGGCGCGGGTCGAACTGCTGCTGCGTCATCGGATTGACGATGTCGCGGATGGTGTGGATGTCGAGCGCGGTGCCGAGCCGGTGGTCGCTGAGGTACTTGCTGGCGAACGCGACCGGCACGCGGGCGATCATCGTGCCCGAGCTGATCGCCAGGAACATGCCGACCAGGCTCCGGGCCGAGCGCGCGGCGAGCAGCGCCAGCGCGAGGCCGGCCGGGAACAGCATGCGGTCGATGCCGAGCGGTTGCACGACCGCGGCCGGCGCCGCCAGCCACTGCATGGCCAGCCACGCCGCGACCGCCGTCCAGGCCATCGGCAGCGGCAGCAGGAAGGGGTTCCGCAGCGCGCGGTCGCGCAGCCCGAGCAGCACGACGGCCCACAGGGCGGCGAACCCGGCGAACGGCAGCGGCCACTGCCAGCCTGGCGCGGACCGGGTGCCGGTCGGGAACGCGACCATGCTGATCTCCTGGTTGGACCCCTCGTAGCCGGCGTAGGTGTGGATGGTCGTGAGCGTTCGGTCGGCCGGGCCGAACAGGCCGGCGGCGACCGCGGCGACCGCGGCGACCAGCAGCAGCGCGGCGGCGGGGCGGCGCAGGTTCGGCAGCGGCAGGGCCAGGGCGGCCCCGACGAACGCGGCCGCCAGCAGGCAGGCGAGCAGGATGTCCATGGGGAGGGGGCGAGCGGTGTACGCGGCTGTCGACAACGCCGCCAGACTTTTCCCCAGGGCGCACTTGATGGGGCGGGCTCCCTTCGCTAGCGTGCTCGCCCTTCCGAGAATCGAGCACTATGCCGAAGCAGAAGACCAAGAAGGCGGTGGTCAAGCGCATGAAGCTGACCAAGACCGGTAAGGTCAAGTTCCGCCATGCATTTACGTCGCACATCATGGTGCGCCGCAGCGCCAAGCGGAAGCGCCAGCTCCGCCAGAAGGGCCTGTGCAAGGGCAAGATCGCCGACAACATGGCCATGCTGTTGGGCGGGAGGTAACGCACCATGTCACGCGCAACGAACGGTCCCGCAACGCGGCAGCGCCGCAACCGCGTGCTCAAGCGCGCGAAGGGTTTCCGCCAGGGTCGCCGCAACCTGTTCAAGCAGGCGAAGGTGACCGGCATCCGCGCGGACGCCTACGCGTTCGCCGGCCGCCAGCAGAAGAAGCGCTTCTTCCGCGCGCTCTGGATCACGCGCCTCACGGCCGCGGTCAAGGTGCACGGGCTGCGCTACTCGGCGTTCATCCACGGCGTGCAGAAGGCCGGCATCAAGCTGAACCGCAAGGAACTCAGCGAGATGGCCATCCACGACCCGAAGACGTTCGCCTCGATCTGCGGCAAGGCCAAGGCCGCCGTCTAAGGCCGCCTGCCGCTCGAGTGGATCGTCTGCACGGCGCTGGCTGGTCCA
>CAYMRG010000277.1:6344-7205 GCA_964392555.1 uncultured candidatus Brocadiaceae bacterium | reverse complement strand
GGAGCATTATCCCGCCGAGCTGTCCGGCGGCGAGCAGCAGCGCGTCGCCGTCGCGCGCGCGCTCGCGCCGCGACCGGCGGTGCTGCTGTGCGACGAGCCGACCGGCAACCTCGACGACGGCGCGGCCGCGCGCGTTCTGGCACTGCTCGGCGAGCGGCGCAGCGACGCGGCCTCGGCGATGGTGCTGGTGACGCACAGCGCCGACGCGGCGCGGATCTGCGACCGCGCGCTGCACCTCGACGCCGGCGTGCTGCACGCCGCGGCTCCCCACGCGCAGGGAGCGCCGCGGTGAGGCTGCTGCTGCGCCAGGGGCTGAGGCATCACCGCCGCCACCCGTTGCAGACGCTGCTGACGTTGCTCGGCATCGCCGCCGGCGCTGCGCTGTGGTGCGCGATGCAGCTCGCGCAGCAGACCGCGGAGCGCGCGTTCGACCGCGCGGTCGAGACCGTCGCCGGCACCGCGACCCACACGGTGACCGCGGGCCCGGGCGGCGTCGCCATCGCCGACTACGCGGCGGTGCGCGCGCTGTTGCACGGCCGCGGCGTGGCGCCGGTCGTCACGGCGATCGCGCGCGTTCCCGACCGCGAAGACCGCACGGTGCTGCGCGTGCTCGGCGTCGATCCGCTCGCCGACGCGGGCCTGCGACCGTGGAGCGCCGCCGGGCAGACCGGCGGGCCCGAACTCGGACCGTTCGTCACGATGCCCGGCGGCTTCGTCGCGGTGGCGCCGCTGCTCGCGCGGCTCGGCGTCGACGTCGGCGGCACGCTCGCGATCACGGTCGGCGGGCGGCCGTTCACCGCGCGCTGCCTCGGCGCGATCGCACCGCCGCCGGTGGCCGCTCAGGGGCTGCAGGACGTGCTC
>CAYMRG010000277.1:1698-6334 GCA_964392555.1 uncultured candidatus Brocadiaceae bacterium | reverse complement strand
ACGCCCGCACGGCCGCGGCGGGTGCGTTGGCCACCGATGCGCTCGCGCTGCCCGACGATGCGTCGCGGGCGGCCACGCTCGCGACCCTGCGCGAACGGCTCGGTCCGGCCGTGCGCCTCGCCGCGGTCGGCGGTGGGCAAGGCACCTTGGCGGCGCTCGCGCGCGGTTTCCGCACCAATCTGGCGGCGCTGAGCCTGCTGTCGCTGCTGGTCGGCGCGTTCCTGGTCCACGAGACGATGCGTCTGTCGGTCGTCGCGCGCCGCACGACGCTCGGCGTGCTGCGCGCGCTCGGCGTGCGTTCGGACGCGATCGGGCTAGCGGTCGCATGCGAAGCACTCACGCTCGGCCTCGTCGGCAGCGGCCTCGGCGCTTTGCTCGGCATCGGCGCGGCGAAGGTCCTGCTGGCGCCGCTCGTGCGCACGCTCAACGACCACTACGCGACGTTCTCGCTGGCGACGCTGGCGGTCGACCCGTGGCTGGTCGCGGCCGCGATCGCGCTCGGCACCGGCACCGCGCTGCTCGCTGGCCTCGGTCCGGCGTTCGCCGCGGCGCGGATCGCGCCGCGCGACGTCCTGGTGCCCGCGCACACCACGGCACCCGCGCGCCGCCTGCGCACGCTGCGCTGGTTCGTGCCGGCGGCGATCCTCTCCGTCGTGCTGCTGCTGACGGTCGGCGATCGCCTCGTGCAGGCGTACCTCGGCATCCTCGCGTTGCTGGTCGCGGCCGTCGCCGCGGTGCCGCCGGCGATGGCCGCGGTGCTGGCGGTCGCGCGCTGGCTGACCGCGCGCAGCGGGCCGTTCGTCCGCTACGTCGTCCGCAGCACCGCGGCCGCGCGCGAACACCTGGCACTGCCGGTCGCAGCGATGGTACTCGCGATCGCGACGACGATCGGCCTCGCGACGCTGGTCGGCAGCTTCCGCGACAGCGTCGCCGGCTGGCTCGGCCAGGTGCTGCCGGCCGACGTCTACGTGTCGGTGCCCGGTGGCGTCGACGAGAAGAGCGAACCGATCGATCCGGCGGTCGTCGCGGCCCTGCGCGAGGCACCCGGCGTCGCGACGGCCACGACCTACCACCGCACCAAGGTGCGCATCGCGCCGGCGCGGAGCGACGGCGACACGTCAGGCGAAGAGCTCGAAGTCGTCGGCGTCTCGCCGACGCCCGCGTTCGTCGCGAGCTGGCCGCTGCTGGCCGGTGATGGCCCAGCGGGCCGCGCGGCGCTTGCCGGCGGTGAGGCGTGGGTCAGCGAACCGCTCGCGTTCCGCTGGCGGCTCGCGGTCGGCGACGAGCTGCGGCTCGCGACCGATCGCGGGCCGACGACGATCCGCGTCGCCGCGACCTACCGCGACTACAGCACCGAACGCGGCGAAGTGATCGTCGGCAGCGAGTGGCTGCTCGCCAGGGCGAACGTCGGCACGACCGCGCTCGGTCTCGCGCTGCGCGCCGGCGCCGACATCGACGCCACGGTCGCCGACCTGCGCGCCCGCGCCGCTGCCGCGTCACCGCAGGCGGTGTTCTTGCGGGCGCAGCGCGACCTGCGCGCCTCGTCGCTCGAGGTCTTCGACCGCACCTTCGCGATCACGAGCGTGATGCGGATCCTGTGCCTCGCCGTGGCCTTCTTCGGCATCTACGCGGCGTTCGCGACGCTGCAGCTCGAACGCGGCGCCGAGATCGGCCTGCTGCGCTGCCTCGGCGCGCTGCCGTCGCGCATCGGCCTCGTCGTCGTCGGCCAGACGGCGCTGCTCGGCCTGTGCGCGGGACTCTGCGCGCTGCCGCTCGGCGCGCTGCTCGGCCACGTCCTCGCGCGTGTCGTCAACCGCGTCTCGTTCGGCTGGAGCCTGGTCGACATCAGCGTGCCGCGCGGCGCGATCGTCGAAGCGCTCGTGCTGGCGATCGCGGCGGCGGTGCTCGCCGGTGTTCAGCCGGCCGTGCGGTTCGCGCGGATGCGTCCGGTCGAGGCGCTGCGGGAGGCATGAAGCGCATGCGACGTGCCGCCCTTTCGCTCGTTCTCCCGCTGCTCGCCGCGTGCGCTCGCGAGACGGCCGTCGACCCGTCCGGCAGCCTCCGCGTCGCCGACGTGCTCGGCGCGCACGGCGACGCGGACGCCGGCTTCCAGCGCGCGACCGAAGTGCCGACGCTTCGGTTCCCCGCCGACCACGGCCCGCACCCCACATTCCGCACCGAATGGTGGTACGTCACCGCCAACCTCGACGACGCCCAGGGGGCGCGCTTCGGCGTGCAGCTCGTGTTCTTCCGCCAAGCGTTCGCCGCGCACGCCGGCGAACGCACCGCGTCGCTGGCCGCGCGCGACCTCGTGCTCGCCCACGCCGCCGTCACCGATGTCTCCGCGCAGCGCTTCCACTACGCCGAACGCCTCGCACGCCTCGCCGGCGGCCTCGCCGAAGTGCGCGGCGGCACCGACGGCCCGCTGCACCTCGCGTGCGACGGATGGACCGCGACCGCGACCAACGACGGCGACGGCCTGCTGCCGCTCGACCTGCGCGCCGGCGGCGACGCATTCGCGTTCACGCTCCGTGTTTCGCCCGGCAAACCGATCGTGCTGCAGGGCGACCGCGGCCTCAGCCAGAAGAGCGCGGCGCCCGGCAACGCGTCGATCTACTACTCGCTGCCGCGCCTGCCGATCGCCGGCGCCCTGACGGTCGACGGCACGGCGCACGACGTCCACGGCCTCGCCTGGATCGACCGCGAATGGAGCACGTCGGCGCTCGGCCCCGACCAGGTCGGCTGGGACTGGTTCTCGCTGCAGCTCGACAACGGCGAAGAACTCATGTGGTACGGCCTGCGCCGCGCCGACGGCACCATCGACGCCTGGAGCGGCGGCAGCCTCATCGCACCCGACGGCAGCGTCCAACGGCTCACCGCCGCGCAGGTCACGGCGACTCCCGACGGCACCTTCGCGGCCGCCGACGGCCGCGCGCACTACCCGGCGCGCTGGCACCTGCACTGCGCTTCCCCTGCGTTCGACGTCGCCGTCACACCACTCGTCGCCGATCAGGAACTGCACGTCGGCGTGCGCTACTGGGAGGGCGCCGTCCTCATACAGGGCACACGCGACGGGCACCCGGTCACCGGGCGTGGCTACCTCGAGATGACCGGCTACGCGCGTTAGCCTCTCCTCTCTCTTCTCCTTCTGTTCTGCCTCTTCTCCTTCTGCTTCTTCTCTGTGGTCTCTGTGTTCTCTGTGTTTAATCCTTCTTCTTCTTCTTCTTCTTGGTGGAGAAGGGATACCCCAGAAGAAATAAACACAGAGAACACAGAGACCACAGAGAAGAAGCAGAAGGAGAAGAGACAGAAACAGAAACAGAGGCAGAGGCAGAAGCAGAAGCAGAAGAGGAAAGAGAAGAGGGAAGAAGAGGGGAGTGCTATGTGCGGATTAGAACTCGCCGTCGCGCACGTAAGGGTGGCTCCAAAGGATGACCTGCAGCATGACCGACTTGATCCAGGCCTGGTGCATGCGCTCGACGTCCTTGGCGTTGGCGCCGGTCTTGGCGAGGAATGGCTTCAGCGTCGCAGTCACCGGGTAGAGGAGCGCGGGCAGGTAACGGAAGTGGATGATCGGAACGGAGGCCGCGGAAGGGGGTGGGATTCGTTTGGCTGGGTGGGCGCTGCGGGGTGTCCGCCAGCGGGGTGGCCGGGCCTCTCAGGCGCGCGGCGGCGGCGGGGCGTCGGTCGCGGCGAAGGACTGCCAGGCGCGGTTGCGCTGGGCTTCGCCGGTAACATGCCCAGGTGCCCATGTCCAGCCGCTCGCACCCGTTCCGCCGCTCGCTGTGCTGTTACGCCCCTGCGGCGGGGTGCTAGTCCCGCCCATGCGACTGCTGCCCTGGATGTTGCCCGCGTTCGCCCTGTTGTTCGGCGCCTGTTCGCGTTCGGGTGGCGACCCGTTGCTCGGCGCGGCGACCATCGGCCCTGAGGGTGGCCAGGTCGAAGTGACGAGCGGCAAGCAGGCTGGTCTGATGCTGGCGATCCCCGCCGGCACGTTCGCCCAGCCGACGGACGTGCGCATCTACGATGTGCCGCCGACGCCGCTGCCACCCAACGCCGTGCCCGTGTTCGCGGCCTCGCCAGGAGACCAGGTGCGGATCGAGCCGATGGTCGTGCTCAACGGCGCGACGGCGACGCTGCGGCTGCCATACCGCCCGGAGGTCGTCAGCCAGACGGCGCCAGGCAACGTCCGCGTGCTGCGCATCCTGGGTGGCATCAACGCCGAACTCGACCCGGTCGCCGTCGACGTCGTCGCCAAGCGGGTCGAGATTCGCACGACGGCGCTCGGCAGGTTCCAGGTCGGCATCGGGCCGGTCGCGGCCGGCACCGTCGCCTACCTGCCGACCCTCGGCACGCCGATTCCGCTCGCCGATGGCTACACCTTCACGATGGAGGAGGTGACCACGCCATCCCTGCCGGCGTTGCAGGACAGCATCCGTTGGCACATCGTCGGCCCCGGCAGCGACGACTCGCTCTACCTGCACGATGGCCAGATCGTGGCCCGCGAGTCGGCGTCGGCAGGCTGGATCGAGACCTGGTCCCAGCCGTACCAGGTGTGGAACGACGCCCGTTCGTATGCGAACTACAGCTGGTCGACGCCGACCATCGTCTCGCCGCCGAGCGGCTACCCGTGGGA
>CAYMRG010000277.1:0-1688 GCA_964392555.1 uncultured candidatus Brocadiaceae bacterium | reverse complement strand
CGGCATGATGTTCGCCGATGCGTCGTGGCGGTACGGTCAGCCGCTGGAGTTCGGCGACCAGACCTTCCGCGACGTCCTGATCCTGCGGCTCGACATCGCCTGGAACCGCAGCGACCTCGGCACCGGCCAGCGCCGCTACGAGTTCACGTTCTCGCCGACGGTCGGCCTGCTGGTGTTCGCCCAGGATGCGGTCGAGCACCGCCGCCAGTTCCCGTAGGACGCGGTGGCGGCGACGATGTCGGGATGGCCGACTCCTCGCTCGTCTTCGCCATCCACGGCGAACGCCTCGCGATCGCGCGCCTGCCCGCCGCCGCACCGGTGCCGGATTGGGCGCGCGGCGCCTTCGTCAACATCGCCCGCACCGCGGGCGAACTGTCGATCGTCTGCGCGCAGCAACACGTGCCGGCCGACGTGCAGCAGGAACGCGACCGCATTGCGTTCGGCATCGTCGGCGTCGTGCCGATGACGACGGTCGGCCTGCTCGCGTCGTTGTGCGGGGCGCTCGCCGCGGCGCGCGTGCCGGTGTTCGCCATCTCGACCTTCGACACCGACTACCTGCTGGTGACCGCCGAGAACTTCGCCGCGGCGCGCCTGGCGCTCGAGGAGATCGGCCACCGGTTCACGGGTTCGCCGCCGGCGTGACGCCGCGGGGCGGCGGGATCGCTACCATGCGGAGATGCGATCGCTCCTGCTCGTCACGGGCCTCGTGCCCGTTCTCGCGGCCCAAGCGCCGCCCCCGTCGTTCGCCGCTCCGGTCCGCCTGCAGGCAGGCAAGAAGGGCCTCGGCGAGAACCGGATGTATCCGTCGCCGGTGCTGCAGGACATGAACGGCGATGGCCTCGCCGACATCGTCGTCGGCGACCTGCGCGGGCGGCTGACGGTCGCCCTGCGCGAGCGCGGCGAGGGCTTCCGCTTCGGCGCCGAAGCCGACCTGCTCGGTCGCGACGGCAAGGCGCTCGACTTCGGCAACTGGTGATGCATCGGCATGAGTCCACAGTTCGTGGACTTCGACGCGGACGGCAAGCTCGACATCGTCGCCGGCATCTTCGACGGCTCGCCGCACCTGGCGCGCGGCGACGGCAAGAGCTGGGCGGCCCCGGAGCAGATCCTCGATCGCGACGGGGCGCGCATCGTCATGAACCAGTTCTGGAACTTCGACAGCAAGCAGTGGGACTCGACCAAGCGCTGTGACGGGCCGCACTGCGGTGACGCCGAAGGCCACCTGACGTCGGCGATCGCGTTCGACGTCGACGGCGACGGCGACTTCGACCTGCTGCTCGGCGACCACTCGACCGGCCGCATCATGGTGCGCGCCAACGAAGGCACGAACGCGCAGCCGCTGTTCGCTGCCAAGAACGCGCTGCTGCTCGCCGACGGCAAGCCGACCGACGTGCCTGGCACGGTCGCGACGCTGCGCCTGTTCGACTGGAACAGCGACGGGCGCCTCGACCTGCTGGCCGGCAGCATGGGCGATCCCTACGGCGACGGTCCGGGCGGTGGCGTGTTCGTGTTCGCGAACGTCGGCACCGGCAAGGCGGCCGAGTTCGGCGCGATGACGACGCTGATCCCGCCGAGCCCGAAAGGTGCGATCGACGAGCCTTCACGGCCCGACGTCGGCCTCTACCTGGACGCCGCCGACGCCGATGGCGACGGCGATCCCGACCTGATCGTCGGCGGATACTCGATGT
>CAYMRG010000276.1:4155-7221 GCA_964392555.1 uncultured candidatus Brocadiaceae bacterium | reverse complement strand
CCTTGTCGGCGTCGCGCCGCGTCTGCGCCTGGCCGAGCTTGTGGAAGCCCGGCAGGTCGTCGAGCTCCGGCAGGCGCAGGAACTCGAGGTTGCCCTGGCCGCGCACGGTCAGCGTCAGCTTGACCGAGCTGCCGACCTTGACCGTCTCGCGATCGAGCGCAGCTTCGATCGCGAACCGGCCGACCGCGCCGAAGTACGGCACCGGGCGGCCGGCCTCCGGGATCGGCAGAACTTCGAGCGACACGGGTTCCCCGTAGACGAAGAAGTTCTCGGTTCTGCCACCGATCGAGCGGCCGAAGACGTCGCTCTGGCCCTCGCGAACCACGACGTCGTAGCGGAGCTGGGGCGCCGACAGATCGATGCGGCCGATGCGCGTCGGCAGGTACGCGAGGTCGAACGAGAACCGGTGGAAGGCCTGGCCGTTGCGCTCGTATCCGGCCTGGTAGCCGACCAGGCGAACGCTCTTGCTGTCCGCCATCACGTAGCGTTGGTCGCCGGGCGGCGAAGGCGCCTCGAGCGGTTCGCCACCCGGGAAGTCCGCGAGCCATGGCGCCTGCACTTCGACGTCGTAGAAGGGCTGCCCGTTGTAGGGCGCACTGTTGGGCAGGCGCCCCTGCACGAGCCGCAGCCCCTGCTGCACGCCGAACTCGACGTGGATGCGGATCGGTTCATGGACGTAGACGCGCTGCGGTTCGACGCGGACGTCGAGAAAGCCGAGATCCTGCCCGCGCAGGTCCTTGCGGGCCTCGAGCCGCAGCTCGCGGACGGTCTGTTCGCCCGAGCCCGTCCACATCGCGAACGCCGGCACGACGAACGCACCTTCGCGCAGCGGCTTCAGCAGGATCTGGTACTGCACGCTGATGCGCTCGATCAGCGTGCGGCCGTCGTAGAACTGGTAGGTGCTCTGGTTCGGCGCCGACACCTCGATGCGCAATCCGGGCACTTCGGGCGGCTGCGGCGGCCGCGGGTTCGCGCCCTTGCCTTCGACGCTGACGACGACGCGCGCGACGTCGCCTAGCCGCACGGTGCCGGGGCTGGGCCCCTCGACCGTGAGCTTCTCCTGCGCCATGCCGAACGGCGCGACGAGCACCGCGAGCAGGGCGGCGAACGCGGCGCGCGTCACCAGTCCCTCCCGTTGGCACGACGACGGCTCGCGGCGCGCGCGCGGATCGCCCGCAACTGCTGCTCGAGCTCCTGGAGCTTCTCGCGCAGGCGCTGCTCCTGTTCGGGTGTCAGCGCGCCGACCTCGCCTTCGCCCGGAGCGTCCTTGCGCGCCTCGCTGCCCTGTGCCTGCTCGGGCTTCGTTTGCTGCGCTTGGTCCGGCTGCTCCCCGGCCTGCGGCTGGTCCTTGGGCTGGTCCGCCGGCTGCGGCTCGGCCGGCTGCGGCTGCTCCTTGCCATCGCCCTGCGACTCGGGCTGCGGCTTGGGTTCCGGCGGCTGTTCACCCGACTGGCCCTGCGAGGGGTCGTCGGGTTTGGGCTGATCCTGCTGCTGCGGGTCTTGTTGCTTGTCGTCCTGCTGCTTCTGGTCGTCCTGCTGCTTGTCGTCGGACTTCTTCTGATCGTCCTGCTTCTTCTGGTCGTCGGGCTTCTTCTCGTCGTCCTTCTTCTGGTCGTTCTTCTTCTGGTCGTCCTTCTTCTGCTGCTCCTGCTGCTTCTTCTGCTCCTCGATCTTCTTCTGCAGCTCGTCGATCAGCCGCAACGTGCGCTCGGCGTTGCGCTGCAGCTCCGGCGACGGTGCGGCGAGCACCCCACGCACGAAGCAGTCCTTCGCGTCCTTGGCCTTCTGCAGCGCGGTCTCGAGCGTCGCCACGGGATCCGGTTCGCCGCCCTGGTCGACCTTGGCCTCGAGTTCCTTGGCCTCGTCGTAGCGCAGCGCGCCGAGCAGGCCATCGCGCAACTCGCCGCGCGCGTTGGGCGCGAGCGCCGCGTAGGTCTCGACCGCCAGCTCCGCGCCTTTGCGGTCGCCGGCGCGCCACCGCGCCAGCGCCAGGTTCCACTGCAGTTCGGCCGAATTCGGCGCCGCGGCCAGCGCGCGTTCGAAGCACTGCACCGCCTCGGCCCAGCGCCCTGCCCGGTAGGCCTCGAGACCCTGCTCGCGATCCCCGCCAGACGTCCAGGCGAGCAGCAGACACAACGTCAACACCTTCATCGATGGCGACCTCCGGCGGTGGCGATCTCCCAGAGCAGCAGCACCACCAGGGGCAACAGCACCCATTGGTAGCGCGCCCGTTTGCTGGTCTCGTGGCCGGCGTCGTAGCTGCGCTTCTGCCGCGGCACCAGCCGCTTCTCGTGCAGCTGCAGCAACGGCAGCGCCATCGCGTCGGCGCGCAGGAACTCGCCGCCGGTGACCTCGGCGACCGCCCGCAGGCTGTCGGGGTCCATACGCGAGACGACCTCGGCGCCGCCCTGGTCGCGCAGGAACGACTCCTTGCCGCCCTCGCCGACCGTGATCTTGCTGCCGATCGAGCTGCCGTAGCCGACCGTGTAGACGATCAGCCCCTTGTCCTTCAGCTCGCTCGCCGCCTGGCGCCCGGCGCCGAGCAGGTCCTCGCCATCGGTCAGCAGCACGACCGCGGTGGTCGCGACGTTCTGCGGGTCGGCCAGCTCGAGCGCCTTGCGCAGCGCGGCGGCGAGGTCGGTGCCGCCGACCTTGACGACGTCCGTGTCGACCTCATCGAGCAGCCCCGCGAACGAGTCGGTGTCGTGCGTCAGCGGCACCCACAGGCGCGCCTCGCCGGCGAACACGACCAGCGCGACGCGATCGCCGCCCTGCAGCGCCGGCAGCACGCTGCGCATGTCCTGCACGGCACGGCCGAGCCGCGACGGGTCGACGTCGCGCGCCAGCATCGACCGCGAGGTGTCGAGGCAGAAGATCAGGTCGAGGCCACGGCGCTCGACGGCGACCTCCTCGTCGCCGAGCCGCGGATCCATCCAGCAGACCAGCGCGAGGCCGGCCAGCACGACGAGGCGCAGCGAGCGCAGCAGCGGCGAAGGCACGCGGTCGCCGCCGAGCGCGCCGTAGCGCCGTGCCGCGCGCCGCGAACGGTCGAACAACGCCCACAGC
>CAYMRG010000276.1:0-4145 GCA_964392555.1 uncultured candidatus Brocadiaceae bacterium | reverse complement strand
AGCAGCAGCAGCCACGGCCACAGCCAGGCGCGCGTGAAGACGAGGTCGCTCACGGCGTCCTCCGGAACCACAGCACCTCGCTCAGCAGCGTCAGCAGCAGCACGCCGAGGCCGATCGCCAGCGGCAGCTCGAAGCGATCGACCATGCGGTAGCGCGGGTCCTCGAGGTCGGTCTTCTCGAGCTCGTCGATGCGCGCATAGACCTGCGCCAGGTCGCTGTCGGTCTTCGACGCGAAGAAGCGGCCGCCGGTGGTCGAGGCGATCTGCTTCAGCGCGGTGAAGTCGAGCGGCCGGAAACCGGCGAACGTCGCCTGGCCGTGGCCGAGGCCGATCGTGTGCACGCGCACGCCGGCATCCTTCGCCAGCTTCGCCGCGTCCTCGGGCAGGATGTCCGCGATGTTGTTCTCGCCGTCGCTGAGCATCACGACGACCTTCGACTTCGCCTTGCTCTTCTGCAGCACCGTGACGGCCTTCGCCAGCGCCGTGCCGATCGCCGTCGCGTCGAGCTCGCTGTTCTCCGGCACCGTGTCGACGACCGCGAGGAACGCCGCGAGCGCCTGCTCGTCGAGCGTCGGCGGGCAGCGCAGCTCGGCGAAGCGCGCGAACGTGACCAGACCGACGCGATCGTGGCCGCGCGCCGCGGCGAACTCCGTGGCCCGCTCGCGCGCCGCGTCGATGCGGCGGATCGCGACCTTCGGATCCATGTCCTCGAGGTTCATCGACGAGCTGGTGTCGACGACCAGCACGATGTCGATGCCCTGCTCCTGCAGCGGCACGACCTCGCGTTCGACCGGCCGCGCGAGCGCGACCGCGAGACAGGCCGCCGCCAGCAGCTTGCCGAGCAGCGGCAGCCACGCGAGCCGCTGGCGCAGCGTCCGCGGCGCGGCGCCGAACAGGCCGACGTCGGCGGTCGGCAGCGCGGCGCGCGGCCGCAGCACGCGGTAGAGCACGGCCAGCAGCGCGGCCGGGAACGCCAGCAGGAACCACGGGTCGAGCAGCGTCCGCTCGCCGAGACCGAGGATGGCGGCGATCATGCGCCCACCGCCGCGGTCGGCGCCGCGATCGGCGCCGCGGCCACGCGGTCCGCGCGCGTCCGTTCGACGAACTGTTCGGCGATCGACCACGTCGCCAGGTGGCCGTTCTCGGTCGGCACGAACGCCGCGAACTTGACCATGTCGCACTGCACGAGGAAGCGCTCGAGCGCGCCGCGGTGTTCGCGGGCCAGCGCGTCGCCCTGTTCGAGGTCGCGCAGGAACTCGCCGGTCGTGCGCTCGGGGGCGCGCAGCCCGAACCGTTCCTCGAGGTAGCGGCGCAGCACGTCGGAGACGTCGACGTAGAAGCGTTCGATCTCCGCCGCGGTCGTGCGCGGCGCGCCGTGCAACCGCTGCAGCTCGCGCAGCGCGCGCGCATGCGCCGGCAACGCCACGGCCGCGGCGTGCCGCAGCCGCCGGCGCCGCCCGAACAGCAGCGCGGCCGCGACCGGCACCAGGAACGCCGCCGCGGCGCCGAGCAGCCACCACCCGATCGGCGCCGGCGCCGGGAACGGTTCGCCGGGCGCCTCGATCGCGCCGTCGTGGCCGGCCAGCACCGAGCCCACCGTGAACTTCTGTTCCGGCGTGCTGGCCGCGACCGTGCCGTCGCTCGCCCTGGCGACGAACGGCGGCAGGACCAGCTCGCCGGGCCCGCGCACCGGCCGCAGCACCAGCGTCGTGCGCTGCCAGAAGCCGTCGCCGAACGGCACCTCGGGCGCGCGCGTCACCGCGGCGGCGAAATCGTCGGCCGGCACCGTCGGCGTGAAGTCGACCGCGATCTCGCGCCGGCGCCACAGGTCGAGCTGCACCGTGACCGGCTGCAGCAGCGCGAGCGTGTGCGCCGGCACGTCGATCTTCAGGTCGAGCGCCGCCTCCGGTGGTTTCGGCCACGGCGCCGGCGGCCCGCCGCACGCGGCGGCGAGCAGCGTCGTCAGCACGAACGCGCGCGCCGGCTTCACCGCTTCGCTCCGCGCAGCTCGCGCATACGGAAGAACCGCACCAGCGGATCGGCGACCGAGCCTTCGGTCGGGACGTCGAGCAGGTCGACCTTGGTGCTGCGGCACAGCTCGAGCAGGCGCTGCCGTTCCTCGCGCCAGGCCGCGGCGAGGCGTTCGCGGACGCGCCGGCTCTGCGTGTCGACCTCGACCGTGCGACCGGTCTCGGGGTCGGCGAGCCGCAGCAGGCCGACCTTCGGGATCGCCGCGACGTCGCCGGCGGCGCGGTCGAGGCCGGCCGCGAGCGGATCGCGGATGCGCACCGCGATCACATCGTGCCGCTGCGCCAGCAGGCGCAGCTTCTGCCGGCAATCGGCGCCGTAGAAATCGCTGACGACGAACACCACGGCGCGACGCCGCTGCACGCGGCCCGCGTAGTCGAGCGCGCCGACCAGGTCGGTGCGACCGGTCGCGAGCGGCGCCTCGCAGGCCTCGCGGATCAGCCGCAGCACGTGGTTGCGGCCCTTCTTCGCCGGCACGTAGCGCTGCACGGTGTCGGCGAACGTGATCAGCCCCGCCTTGTCGTTGTTGCGCGCCGCGGCGAACGCGACGCAGCCGACGAACGTCGCCGCGGTCGCCGCGACGGGCCGCCGCGCGTTGCCCGGCGGGTTGGTGCCGAACGCCATCGACGCCGAGACGTCGAGCAGGAACAGCACCGTCAGCTCGCGCTCCTCGACGAACTTCTTGACGAACGGCCGCCCGACGCGCGCCGTGACGTTCCAGTCGATCGAGCGCAGTTCGTCGCCCTCGGCGAACTCGCGCACCTCGTCGAACTCGATGCCCGAGCCGCGGAACACCGAGCTGTAGCCGCCGGCCATCACGTCGGTGACCATGCGATCGGCGCGCACCTGGATGCGCCGGGCCTCGGCCAGCAGTTCGGGATCGAGCGTCCGCGCCATGGCGCTGCTCCTACGGCACGCGCACGGTGTCGAAGACCTGCTGCAGCACCTGCTCGCTGGTGACGCCTTCGGCCTCGGCCTCGTAGGTCGTCAGCACGCGATGACGCAGCACCATCAGACCGACCGCCTTGACGTCCTGCGGCGTGACGAAGCCGCGCCCCTCGAGGAAGGCCCGCGCGCGCGACGCCCGCGCCAGCGCCAGCGAGGCGCGCGGCGACGCGCCGTAGAGGATCAGCGGCTTCAGCTTCGCCAGGCCGACCTCCTCGGGCTGGCGGGTCGCGAACACCAGGTCGACGACGTAGCTCTTCACCTTGTCGTCGAGGTAGATCGTGTCGAGCAGCTGCCGCATGCGCAGCAGCTCCTGCGGGCTCGTCACCGGCTGCACCTCGGTGTGCGCCGACAGGCCGGCCATGCGGTCGATGATGCGCAGCTCCTCCTGCTTGGTCGGGTAGCCGACGACCAGCTTCAGCATGAAGCGATCGATCTGCGCCTCGGGCAGCGCGTAGGTGCCTTCCTGTTCGACCGGGTTCTGCGTCGCGAGCACCAGGAACGGATCGGGCAGCCGTCGCGTGTCGCCGGCGAGCGTGACCTGGCGCTCCTGCATCGCCTCGAGCAGCGCCGACTGCACCTTCGCCGGCGCGCGGTTGATCTCGTCGGCGAGCACGAAGTTGGCGAACACCGGCCCCTCCTTGACCTGCCACTCGCCGGTCTTGGGGTTGTAGACGTGCGTGCCGACGAGGTCCGCCGGCAGCAGGTCCGGCGTGAACTGGATGCGGCGGAACTGACCGCCGACCGCGCGCGCCAACGACGACACCGCGAGCGACTTGGCGAGGCCGGGCAGGCCTTCGAGCAGCACGTGGCCGTCGGCGAGCAGGGCGATCAGGAGGCCGTCGAGCAGGGCTTCCTGGCCGACGATCACGTGTTGCAGGGCGGAACGCACGGCCTGCAGGCTCCGGCTCTCGGCCTGGATGCGCTGGGCGATGGCGACGACGTCGGTCATGGGGAGTGTGGCGCGACGGAGGGGCGGACGAACGGAGGGCGACGACGATACCGGTCGCGCAAGACTCCTCAATCGCGGGCTGCGATCCGCTGGGCGAAGCGGTCGCGCAGCGCGAGGAAGCGCAGGCCCGGCACGGCCGCCGGATCGCCGCGGCAGGCCGTCCAGGCCGCCTCGGCATCGGCCGCACCGGCGCGCGCCGCGGTGGCGAGGTCCGGTCGGCC
>CAYMRG010000275.1:0-7236 GCA_964392555.1 uncultured candidatus Brocadiaceae bacterium | reverse complement strand
CGCGAACAGCGCCTTGACGACGTCGAGGTCGGCGCCGGGACCGGTCTCGCAGGTGATGCTGCGGAACGCGACCGACGGGTGGTTGCGGTCGCCGCGGAAGAACTCGGCGTACTCGGTCAGCAGCTCGTCCTGGTGCGGCTTGTCGAGCTGCGGGTGCCACGTCGGATACTCCTGCCAGACCAGCAGGCCGAGCTCGTCGCACAGCTCGTAGACGCACGGCGGCGGAACGAACAGGCAGCACTTCAGGCAGTTGAAGCCAGAGGCGCGGCAGCGCTCGAGCTGCGCGCGCCAGACCGCGGGATCGAGCGACGGGGCGTAGTGAGGCGGCGAGAAGCCCCAGTGCAGCACGCCGCGCATCTGCAGCGGCTGGCCGTTCCACAGCACGCGCGTGCCGTCGGCGCGCAGGTCGCGGAAGCCGATGCGGCGTTCGAAGCGGTCGAGCACGGTGTCGCCGGCGCGCAGCTCGATCGCGGCGGTGTAGAGGCGCGGCGCGCCCGGCGCCCACGGCGTGACGTCGGCGACGCGCAGCGTGCCGGTGGCCGACGACGCGGCGAGGGCCGCGTGGGCGAGCTCGCGGTCGCCGTCGCGCACGCTGAGGTGGATCGTCGCTTCGTGCGCGTCGCCGAGCGCGCCGAGCTGGAACGCGAGCGTGCCGTCGGCCTTGCCGAACAGGTAGGCGCCGATCCGGTCGAGCACCGGCCCGGTGTCGAGGCACAGCGTGACGCCCTGCCAGATGCCGCCGAAGTGCGGCTGGACGATCGGCAGGAAGCCCTGCGTGTTGTGGCCGACCTTCTCGTCGACGCGCACGCGCAGCACGTGGCGGTCGTGGCCGGCGAGCGCCGGCGTCGCGTCGACGCGGAACGGCGTCCAGCCGCCGAGATGCTGGCCGAGCTCGATGCCGTTGCAGAACACCGTCGCGCGGGTTGCGACCGCGGCGAACTCGAGGCGCGCGCTGCCGTGGAAGTCGGCGGGGATCGGCAGCTCGCGTTCGTACCACGCGATGCCGTCGAACTGCGGCCCGAGCGTCTCCTCCCAGGCCGACGGCACGGCGATCGGATGCGGCGCCGGGTGCGCGTCGTCGAGCGGATCGGTGCGCAGTGACCATGTGCCGTCGAGCGAGAGCCGCTGCTGCGCGGCGAGCGCGCCCGCCAGCAGCAGCGCCGCGGCGAACGGGACGATGGGGGAGCGCGCAGTCATCGCGGGTAGACGGTGGCGAGCTTCTGCTCGAGGTAGGCGAGGAACGGTTCGCTGGACAGCGGCTTGCCGGTCGCGAGCCTGCAGAGGTCGGCCGGGCGATGGCGGCGGCCGTGGCGGTGCACGTGGCGGCGCAGCCATTCGCGCAGCGGCGTGAACTCGCCGCGCGCGAGCATCGGCGCGAGGCCGCCGAGCGCCTGGTCGGCGGCGGCCGCGAGCTGCGCGGCGTAGAGGTTGCCGAGCGTGTAGGTCGGGAAGTAGCCGAACAGGCCACACGACCAGTGCACGTCCTGCAGGCAGCCGTGGCGGTCGTCGGGCACCTGGACGCCGAGGTACTCGGCGTAGAGGCCGTTCCAGCGCGCGGGCAGGTTCGCCGGGCCGAGGTCGCCGGCGAGCAGTTCCTGTTCGATGACGAACCGCACCATCACGTGCAGGTCGTAGGTCGCCTCGTCGGCCTCGACGCGGATCAGGCTCGGCTCGACGACGTTCGCCGCGCGGAACACGCCGTCGGCGGTGAAGCCCTGGCAGGCCGCGCCCAGCTCGCGCTGCGCGATCGGCCAGCACCACTGCCAGAACGAGGCCGAGCGGCCGACGTGGTTCTCCCACAGTCGGCTCTGGCTCTCGTGGATGCCGAGCGAGACCGCCTCGCCGAGCGGCGTGCCGCGCGCCGCGGGTTCGAAGCCTTGCTCGTAGAGACCGTGGCCGGCCTCGTGCATCGACGAGCCGAGCGCGTCGAGCACGTCGGCGTCGTGGAAGCGCGTCGTCAGCCGCACGTCGCCGCCGGTGCCGGTGCAGAACGGGTGCGCGCTGACGTCGAGGCGACCGCGCTGGAAGTCGAAGCCCATCGCGGTGACGACCGCGCGGACGAACGCTTCCTGCTGCGGCTTCACCACCGGCACGCGGCGGAACGCGTCGTCGGGCGCCTTGCCGCCCTGCAGCTGCTGCCGCAGCGCGACCAGCCGCTGCCGCAGCGGCGCGAACAGCGCCTGCAGGTCCTTGGCGTTCATGCCCGGCTCGTAGAGGTCGGCGAGCGCGTCCCAGCGCGACTGGCCCGGCTGCTTCAGGCAGTCGGCCTTCTGCTGCTGCAGCTGCAGCATGCGGTCGAGCCACGGCCGGAACTTGTGGAAGTTGTCGCGCGCCCGCGCATCGGCCCACGCCTGCTGCGCGCGGCTCTCGGTCGCGGCCAGCTCGGTGACCAGCGCCTCGGGCAGCTTCGTCGCGCGATCGTGGTCGCGGCGCAGCTCGCGGACATTGGCGGCGAAGTCCTCGTCGGTCTGCCGCCGCGGGTCCTGCTCGCAGGTCGCGAGCCACTCGGCGACGCGCGGATCGGTGGCGCGTTCGTGCTGCAGCTTCGCCAGCAGCGCGAGCTGGTCGGCGCGCACCTCGCCGGCGCCCTTCGGCAGGTAGGTCTCCTGGTCCCAGCCGAGCAGGGCCGAGGTCGTGGCGAGCAGCCAGGTCTCGCGGCTGTGGGCGAGCAGGGCGTCGTAGGCAGTTGCGGCGGCGGCGGTCATCCCGGCACCGTAGCGCGGCGGCCGCCCGCCCGCGCCAGGAACGTGGCCCCCCTGACGGCTCCGCCGCGGCGCGCTAGACTCGCGTCCCGGTATGTCCGGTGCCACTCGATCGGTCGTCCTGGTGTCGTCGCTCGCGCTCGGTTGCCTCGCGGCCGGCGTGGCCTTGGGGCGGTGCTGCTGGCAGCGGCATCGGCACGTGTTCGCCGAGGCGGCGCGTGTGCCGGACGCGCCGCGGGACAGCCAGCTGCCGCTGCCGTCGTTCGCCGACATCGTCGCCCGGGTCGCGCCCGGGGTGGTGACGGTCGCGGTGCGCCTCGAGCCGCCGGCCGCGCGCGCCGAGGCGGGAGCGGCGGAGGCCGCAGCGAAGACGCGCCCGGTCGCCGCACCCGAGGTCGGCATGCGCACCGGTTCGGGGTTCCTCGTGCATGCAGGGGGGATGGCGGTGACCAGTCGCCACGTCGTCGCCGACGCCAGCGCGATCGAGGTGCTGACGCCGAGCCGCGGGCGGTTCGCGGCCGTCGTGGTCGGCGAGGATCCCGCGGCCGATCTGGCGTTGCTGCGGCTGGTCGCCGCGCCGGCCGACCTGCCGGTGCTCGAGCTCGGCGCCAGCGAGGACCTGCGCGCCGGAGACTGGATCGTCGCGGTCGGCAATCCCTATGGCTTCGCCCAGACCGTCACCGCCGGGATCGTCAGCTACGTCGGCCGCCACCTGCTGCAGAGCGACTTCGGCGTGACCAGCGACTTCCTGCAGTTCAGTGCGCCGGTCAACCCCGGCAGTTCGGGCTGCCCGGTGTTCGACACCGCCGGCCACGTCGTCGGCGTCACGACGCAGGCCGCCGAAGCGGCGCAGGGGATCTCGTTCGCGGTGCCGAGTCGGACGTTGAAGTGGGCCCTCGACGAGATGGAACGGCGCCCCGACGGCCGCGTGCGTCGGGCCTACCTGGGCATCGAGTTCCGTTCGCTGACGGCTGCCGATCTGGCGCCGGCCAAGGCGGCGTCCGGTGCGACGGCCGGTGCGGTGATCGTGCGCGTCGCGGCCGGCGAGCCGGCGGCCAAGGCCGGGCTGCGGCGCGGCGACATCGTGTTGCGCATCGATGGCGAACCGATCGCCGACGCCCGAGGGCTGCACGACCAGATCGTGCGCCGCGACCCGGGCACGCGGATCGCGCTCGAGTTGTTGCGCGACGGGGCGCGTCAGGGTCCGATCGACGCCGTGCTCGGCGAGGTCGGCGGCCGCCCCGCGGGCTCGCCGAACTGACCGAACCGACCGACCGTCCGACCGTCCGTCCGTCCGACCGCGCCCGGCTCTGCATGGTTGCCCAGGATTCCAATCCGCACGATTCCCTCGCCTTCCTCGCCCCGGGTCTGTTGCACCAGCTCGGCAACCTGCTGCTGACGATCCAGGGCAATGCGCACTGCATGGGGGAGTACGCCGCACCGCGCGAACGGCAGGCGATCCTCGACGCCTCGGCGCGCGGCGCCGCGACGCTCGGGGTGCTGCGCCACCTGCTCGGCGACGGCACCCACGAAGTGCAACCCGCCGATCGCCTGTTCCGCCAGGTGCTGGAGCTGTCGCGCACGGCGTCGCGCGAGGCCGGTCACACGCTGCTCGAGCCGCAGATCGACGGGGCAGAGGCCTGGCCGGCGGTCGTGGCCGCGCCGTTCGTGCGCACGCTGGTACTGGCGCTGGCGTCGTTCGTCGCGCGGATCCCGACCGGGGTCCAGGCGCGGATCCAGGCCGGCCTGGGGCGCGATGGCAAGGGCTTCGCGGTGCGGTTCGACTGCCGGCGCGGCACCGGCGAGCTGCCGTTCCCGCTGCCACTCGACGACCTGGTCCGGACGCTGGCGATCCGGCTGGCTGGGGACGGCCTGCCTGGCCAGGTGGTCGGCCGGGCCGATGGCATCGGGGTCTCGTTCGCGGTCGCCGGTGGATCGGCCGGGGTCGCCGCTGCCGGAACCTTGGGATAGCCTTAACAGACTCTTCGCAGACCCTACCTAGTCTCCTCGCCGTTCCTTTCTCCCGAACCGAGTAGACCCCTCCGCCGTGGCGAAGCCCAAAGTCCTGGTCATCGAGGATGAGCCCGACATCCTCGAAGTCATGCAGTACAACCTCGAGCGCGAGGGCCACAAGGTCATCGCGTGCCGCAACGGCGAGCAGGGCCTGAGCCGGATCCGCACGGACGATCCGGACCTCGTGATCCTCGACCTGATGCTGCCCGGCATGGACGGCGTCGAGGTCTGCCGCCAGGTCAAGGCCGATCCGGTGACGCGCGGCATCCCGATCATCATGGTCACGGCGAAGAGCGAGGAGAGCGACATCGTGCTCGGCCTGGGCATCGGCGCCGACGACTACATCGCCAAGCCGTTCAGCCCGCGCGAGCTGATCGCGCGCGTCAAGGTGGTGTTGCGCCGCGGGCCGCTGCGCGAGCAGAGCGGCGGTGGCGAACGCGTGGTCCGCGGTTCGCTGGCGATCGATCTCGGCCGCCACGAGGCGCGCATCGCCGAACAGCTGATCAACCTGACGCCGACCGAGATGCGGCTCCTGCACTTCCTGGCGTCGCATCCCGGGCGCGTGTTCCCGCGCGCCCACCTGCTGAGCCGCGTCATCGGTGAGGATGCAATCGTCACCGACCGCAACATCGACGTGCACGTGCGCGCGCTGCGGCAGAAGCTCGGCGAGATGGCGGCGGTCATCGAGACCGTGCGCGGAGTCGGCTACCGGTTCGCCGACGCGGTGAAGTGAGCTGGCTCGCCGCCGCCCTGGCCGTGGTCGCCGCGCTGCTGGTGTGGCGACTGGCGCGCGAGCGCCGGCGCGGCCGCGACCTGGGTCGCGCGTTGGCCGAACGCGAGAGCCAGCGCGAACTGCTGCGTGCGGATCTGGCCCGGCTGTCGGCCAGTCTCGCCGGCGCCGGCGGTGGCCTGATCGTCCTCGACGAGGCAGGTGACATCGTCGCCGTCAACGCCGCGGCGCAGGAGCTCGCCGGCCTGCCGCGCACGGCGGTCGGCCGCTCGCTGGTCGAGCTGCTGGCCTGGCCGCAGCTGGTGCGCGGTCTCGCCGCCTGCCGCGGCAACGGCAGCGTCCACGAATTCGAGCTCGACGAGACGCTCGCCGGCCCGGGCCGGTCGCTGGCGGTGCGGCTGCGGGCGATGCCAGGCCTCGGCATGGTGGTCGGCGTCGAGGACCACAGCCGCATCAAGCGCCTCGAGTCGCTGCGCCGCGACTTCGTCGCCAACGTCTCGCACGAGCTGAAGACGCCGCTCGCGGCGATCCAAGGGTTCGTCGAGACGCTGCTCGACGACCCGAACATGCCGATCGCGACCCGCCAGCGCTTCCTCGAGCGCATCGCCCGCCAGACCGAACGGCTGACCTCGCTGGTCGCCGACCTGTTGGTGCTGTCGCGCCTCGACGAGCAGGGCGCGGACGCGAGTGCCGAGGTCTGCGACTTCGCGGCCGTCGTGCGCGAGACGCTGCGCGACCTCGGCCCGCTCGCCGGGCGCCGCACGTTGCGGCTCGAGGCCGACCTGCCGTCGGACACGATCTGGGTCCGCGGCGAACGTGAGGCGCTGCGCCAGGTAGCCAGCAACCTGGTCGACAACGCGATCAAGTACACGCCGGAGGGCGGGCAGGTGCGCGTCACGCTGCGCCGCGCCGGTGCGCAGACCGAGTTCACGGTCGTCGACACCGGCATCGGTCTGTCACCGGAGGACCAGGAACGCGTGTTCGAACGCTTCTACCGCGTCGATCGCGCCCGTTCACGCGAGGTCGGCGGCACCGGCCTCGGCCTGTCGATCGTCAAGAACACGGTGCGCAGCCTCGGCGGCGAGGTCGGCGTCCGCAGCACGCTCGGCGCGGGCAGCACGTTCTGGGTGCACCTGCCGGCCGGCGAACCACCTGCTCCCGAGGGACCATGAGCCTGCATCTGCTCCGCGATCTCGACCTGTTGCGCAAACGCCTGCTCGACCTCGGCACGATGGTCGAACAGGCGGTCGCCACCGCCACGGAGGCATTCGTCCGCCGCGACGCCGAACGCGCGCGGGAGGTCGTGCATCGCGATGCCGACGTCGATACTGCCGAGGTCCGGCTCGAGGAGGAGTGTCTGAAGATTCTAGCCCTGCACCAGCCGGTGGCCGGGGATCTGCGCTTCGTGATCGCCGCGCTGAAGGTCAACAGCGACCTCGAACGCATGGGCGACGCTGCCGAGAGCATCGCCGCGCGCGCGCTGCAGATGGTCGAGGAGCCGCCGTTCGACGTGCCCCACGAGTTCCACGAGATGGTCACGATGGCGCGCGGCATGACGCGCAAGGCGCTGCACTGCCTGCTGCAGGGCGATGCCGGGCTCGCCCGCGAAGTGCTGCGCGACGACGCCGTGGTCGATGCGGCGCAGCGGCGGATGTTCGAGGTGCTGCAGGAACGCATGCGCAAGGACCCGGGGCAGGTCAGCGCCGCCGTGCTGACGCTGTCGACGACGCGTCAGATCGAGCGGATCGCCGACCTCGCGACCAACATCGCCGAGGACGTGGTGTTCCTGCT
>CAYMRG010000274.1:0-7252 GCA_964392555.1 uncultured candidatus Brocadiaceae bacterium | reverse complement strand
GAGGTCACCGGCGCCGCGACGGCCCGGCTGCGCGGCGTGACCGAACATCTCGCCAAAGCCGCGCAGAGCGGCGACACCGGCGCCCTGGCGGCGGCGATCGCCGCCGCGGCCGCCGCCACCACCGCCGCCGAAGCGTGGCCCAGCGAGCTGCGGGACGGTCTCGACGACGCGACCAGGCAGCTGGCGACGGCGCGCACGACGCTGGCCGAACTCGAGCACGCGCAGCAGGCGGCGCAGTGGCAGCGATTCGCCCAGTTCGTGCGCGGACAGGACGGGTTCGCCGGCCGGCTGGAAGCCGGCGAGTTCGGCTCCGCAACCGCGCTCGCGCAACAGTTCGCCGCGGCCGATCCGAAGGCGCCCCCGGCCGTTCGCGCCGACGCGTTCGCGGCGATCGCCGGCCCCGCCGAGGCGATGGCCAAGGCGATCGAGCAGGCGATCGCGAGCGGCAAGGTGACGGTCCCCAACGACGACGGCCCGCCGCTGACGGTGACGAAGTGGGAGCGCGCCACCGGGCGACTGACCGTCGCGGACCTCGCGCGCAAGCCCGCCAAGGAGTCGAGCCTCGAGCTCGGCCAGCTCGGCGGCGCCGGTTGGACGGCCCTGCTCGGCCAGGTGCCGGCCGAACTGCAGCCCGCGGCCGAGACCGGCGCGCGCACGTGCTTCCTGGCGCTGATGGCCCTGGCCGACCACCTGCGGGCGGCGCAGCCGTTCCTCGCCGGGCTACGCGCCGAAGACGACGCATCGGGCACCGGCGACCACGGCTACCCGCTCGGCGCCGGCGCCTTCGACGACCTGCTGCGGTCGGTCGCGCAGGGCGATGCGGCGTGGACGCACGCGCTGCGCGCCGAGCTGCAGGCCGGCCAGCTGCTCGCGGCCGGGCTGCGCGCGCTGTCCGAACGGCGCAACCTCGCGGCGGCGAACTACCTCGACCGCGTGCGGATGACCCACACGTATGCCGATTGGAACAAGCGGGTGCGCAGGCTCCTGCCCTCGATCCCCCTGGTGGGCGAGCAGGCCGACCGCTGGCTCGCGGAGCTTGACCGCTACGGCCGCTCCCGCGTCCGGCCAGGTGACACACCAGCTCGCGGTCACCGCGCTGCCGTGACGCTGGCGATCCGCGCGATCGACGGCGGCGTGCAGTTCGCGGTCAAGGTCGTACCCGGTGCGGCCCGCGATCGCATCGTCGGCCCGTACGGCGACGCGCTGAAGGTCCAGGTCGCCGCGCCGCCCGAAGGCGGCAAGGCCAACGCCCGGCTGTGCGAGATCCTGGCCGAAGCCCTCGGCGTGCCGGTGCGCGCGGTCGCGGTCACCACCGGACACCAGAACCCCCACAAGGTCGTCGCCGTGCGCGGCCTCGCGGTCGCCGACGCCGCGGCGCGTCTGCCGGGCGGCACGGCCTGACGGCGCACGCGGTCCGGGCTCGGCCCGTGCGTTCGCCGGCCCGGCCGGCTACCGTACGCGGGCCATGTCCTCGCCCGCGCCCTCGCACCATCGCGCCCTCGCCCGCGACGTCGCCCACCACGTGTTCGAGCGCACGCCGCTCCGGCCCAAGGTGGCGATGTTGCTCGGCACCGGCCATGCATCGATCGCCAACCAGCTCAAGGAGAAGGTCGCCTTCCCCAGCGGCGATCTGCCCGGCGAGGCGCTGCACTCGGCCTTGCTGGTCGGCCTGCTCGAAGGTGTGCCGGTCGCCGTCGCCGACGCGCCGCTGACCGAGCACGAAGGTGCTGGCGACCTGGCGCTGCCGGTGCGCGTGCTGCGCGCACTCGGCTGCGACCTGCTGATCCTGACGGCCGGCGCGGCGAGCCTGTGCCAGCAGATCGAGCCCGGCGCGATCGCGGTCGTCGAGGACCACCTGAACTTCTCGGGCCTGCAGCCGCTCGCCGGCCCCAACGACGACCAGCTCGGCCCGCGCTTCCCCGACATGAGCGAGCCGTATGCCCGCGAATGGCTCGAAGTCGCCCGCGACGTCGCCCAGCGCGCCGGCATCCCGTGTGTGCCGGGCGTGTTCGCCGCGGTCACCGGGCCGTGCATGCCGACGCGCGCCGAATACCGCTTCCTGCGCCAGGCCGGCGCCGACCTGGTCGGCATGTCGCTGGTGCCCGAGACGATCGCCGCGGTCCACGCCGGCTTCCAGGTGCTGGCGCTGGTCGGCGTGACCCAGCAACTGCTGGCCGGCAAGTCGTCGCAGGTGTCGATCGAATCGATGATCGACGCCGCCGACCTCGCCGGTCCCCGCATGGGCAGTCTGTTGGTCGGCGTCGTCGCTGCGACCCGCGAACGCTGAGAGGCCGAGAGCAGCCATGACAGTCCCTCGCAGAATGCCAATTGGCGGCCGCCGACGCGGCCGCGCAGAGCCTTCGAGAGGAGTCTCGCCAAAGCTCTGAGACCTCGCCCGACCCAGCCCGCCCATGCCTCCCGCCCACCAACGTCCTCGCCTCGGCATCCTGCTCAGCGGCACCGGCCGCACGTTCGCGAACCTGCACGAACGGATCCAGGATGGCCGCCTGCGCGCCTCGATCGGCGGCGTCGCCAGCGACCGCGCCGACGCGCTCGGGCTGCAGAAGGCGCGCGACGCCGGCCTCGAGGCGCGGCACCTGCGCGAACCGTCGGCGATCTGGTCGTGGCTGCTCGAGCTGGACGTCGACCTGGTCGTGCTCGCCGGCTACCTGCGGCTCCTGCCGATCGTGCCGGACTTCGCCGGTCGCGTGCTGAACATCCACCCGTCGCTGCTGCCGAACTTCGGCGGCAAGGGCATGTACGGCGACGCGGTGCACGAGGCGGTGCTGGCGGCGAAGGCGAGCGAATCGGGCTGCACCGTGCACCTGTGCGACAACGAATACGACCGCGGCCGCATCCTGCTGCAGGCGCGCGTGCCGGTGCGCGCCGACGACACGCCAGCGACGCTGGCGGCGCGCGTGTTCGCCGCCGAGTGCGAGGCCTACCCGGCGGCGATCGCGCTGCACTGGCAGTCGCTGGCGGAGACCACCGAAGCCTGACGGAAGCGCGCGGGCTTTCGCCGCCGCCGGGTCGGGCAAGCGACCGCGCGGTGGTCAGTCGTTGCGCCGCTGCGTGCCGAGGATCTGGAACACCCAGTAGAGCAGCTGCAGCAGCGACGCCGCCGCGGCGGCGACGTAGGTCAGCGCCGCGGCATTCAGCACCTTGCGGGCATCGCCGACCTCGTCGGCGGCGAGCACGCCGCTCGCCGACAGCGTCTGCAGCGCGCGCTTGCTGGCGTCGAACTCGACCGGCAGCGTGACCAGCGTGAACACCGTGGTCGCGGCGAACAGCGCGACGCCGATCCAGGCGACGGTCGCCGCCCCACCGGTGGCTGCGAGGCCGAGGCCGATCAGCATGACGAAGAAGCCGACGCTCGAACCGATGCCCGCGACGGGCACCCAGGCGCTGCGGAACTGCAGCGGCCCGTAGCGGTGGGCGTGCTGGATCGCGTGGCCGACCTCGTGCGCGGCGACGCCGACCGCGGCGACGCTGTTGCTGTGGTAGACCGGCTCGCTGAGCCGCAGGACCCGCTGGGACGGATCGTAGTGGTCGGTCAGCGACCCGGGCACCGGTTCGATGGCGACGTCGGTCACGCCGTTCGCCTGCAGGATCGCGCGCGCGACCTGGGCCCCGGTCAGGCCCGAACGGGAGCGCACCTGCGAGTAGTGCGCGAACGTGCTCTTGACCCGTGCCGAGGCGAACATGGCGAGCGCCATGCCGACCCCCATCACGATCCAGTAGAGCGGGCTCATCGTCGGGAAGAAGAGTGCATGCATCATGGAACGGCCGGGGATTAGGACACCCCGCCCCGGGGGCAAGCAAGACCGGACCGGCGCTGTTGCGTCCGGCCGGAGCCGGTCATACTCCCCGACCTCGCGCCGATGATCACCCTCCGCCCCGCTGCCGAACGCGGCACCGCCGACCACGGCTGGCTGCAGACCGCGCACACGTTCTCGTTCGCCGACTACTTCGACCCCCGCCACGTCGGCTTCCGCACGCTGCGCGTCGTCAACGAGGACACGGTCGCCCCGGCGGCCGGCTTCGGCATGCACCCGCACCGCGACATGGAGATCCTGACCTGGATCCTGCAGGGTGCGCTGCAACACACGGACAGCCTCGGCAACACCGCCGTGATCCGCCCTGGCGAGGTGCAGGTGATGTCGGCGGGCACCGGCGTGCTGCACAGCGAGGTCAACCCGAGCCGCGACCAGCCGGTCCACCTGCTGCAGATCTGGATCGTGCCGAACCGCCGCGGCCTGGCGCCGCGCTACGACCAGCGCCGGCTCGACCGCGCGACGCTGCGCGACCGGTTGGTCTGCATCGCCGCCCCGCCCGGCGACGGCGGCATCGTCGAACTGCACCAGGACGCCCGCATCTTCGCCACCGAACTGCAGCGCGGAGCGCGGGTCGCGCTGCCGTTGCGGCCCGGGCGCGCTGCCTGGGTGCAGGTCGCGCGCGGCGCGCTGCAGCTCGGCGACGTCGCGCTGGCCGCCGGCGACGGCGCGGCGGTCGAGGACCAGCCCGAACTGACGCTGGTCGGTGCCGCCGACGGGCCGAGCGAAGCCCTGGTGTTCGACCTCGCCTGACGGTTCGCGGCGCCGAGCGGGCTGCGATCGCTCGCCACCCCTTCCGCCGGCGGCGCGGCGCGCGACAATGCGGCGCCGGGTCCCACCCCGCGCCCGCCCATGTCGCTGCTGCTCACCACGCTGCTGCTGTGCACACCGCAGGCGCCCGTCGCCGGTGCCGCCACGCCGGCCCTGGCGAGCACGGCGAACGATGCGTGGTGTTCGCCGGATCTGGCGACCCGCTGCGACGCGGCCGCCGAGCGCGGCCTCGCCTGGCTCGCCGCGCAGCAGTCGCCGGCCGGCTGCTGGATCGGCCTGATCGGCCACAAGATGCAGGACGACTACGAGTCGCTGCCCAACGCCGAACTGCCGGAGACACAGCGCGCGCGCGGCCACGGCCACCTCGGGGTCACCGCGCTGTGCGGCATGGCGTTCCTCGCCGGCGGCCACCTGCCCGATCGCGGCCGCTACCGCGACGTCGTGCGGCGCCTGCACGCCTACGTCGTCGGCCACGCGCTGGAGAGCGGCCTGCTGACCGATGCCGGCACGCGGATGTACAGCCACGCCTTCGCCACGCTGTTCCTCGCCGAGATCCATGGCCTCGCCGGCACCGCCGACGGCAAGCACGCACTCGAAGGCGCCGTCAACCTGATCGTCGACAGCCAGAACCATTACGGCGGCTGGCGCTACAACCCGTTCGATCGCGAGATCGACCTGTCGGTCACGGTCTGCCAGCTGCAGGCGCTGCGCGCGGCGCGCAACATCGGCATCCGCGTGCCGGGCGAGACGATCGAGCGGGCGCTCGACTACGTCCGCGCCAGCCGCGTGCCGAACGGCCGCAACGCCGGCCTGTTCTACTACAAGATCTACGGCCGCGGCGCCTACTCCAAGCCGAACGAGTACGCGATCAACGCCGCGGCGCTGACCGCCCTGACCAGCGCCGGCGTCTACGACGACAACCTCGCCGATCCGGTGCTCGAGTTCCTGACGCGCGAGTACGGCTCGGTCGCCGACTACTACGGCACCCACTTCTACTACTGGTACGGCAACTACTACGCGGCGCAGGCCTTCTACCAGATGGGCGGCTCCCGACTGCGCACCTGGTTCGCCCGCCTGGCAGCCGACCTCCTGGCCGCCCAGGCCAGCGATGGCCGCTGGCGCAACGACGTCGGTCCGGGCGACGATTTCGCCACCGCCGTCGCCTGCATCCTCTTGCAGATGCCCAAGCAGTACCTGCCGATCTTCCAGCGCTGACCTTTGCGCTTGATTCCGCCCGCTGGCCGGCCAGGATTCGGATCGGTCCAACAACGGTCAGACAGGGAGTATGCGCAACCACCAAGCCCGCATCGTCTTCGCGGCGTGCCTCGCCGCGGCCTACGCTTCCGCCCAGGGTCCCAACCCGTCCGCGCCACGCGCCGACGACTACGCCACGCGCGCTGCGGCCCGCATGGCCCAGGATCCGCAGAACGAAGACTACCAGGGGCCGTACGATCTGCGGCACGTCTTCAGCAAGCACCACGCAGACTTCATGCTGCAGCGTGAGGCCTACGACCCACAGGTCGAGCTGCGGGCCCGCTACCTGCCGGACTCCGAGGTCCGCAACGAGCCGGGCCGTTTCGAGATGCTCGGCTACGACCTCGACATCGAGTCGCCGGCGATCGTCTCGCCCGATGGCTACCTGCTGTTCGGCGCCTACTACTCCGGCCGCAACTACTCGTTCTCGGACAGCTTCGGCACGCGCGGCAACGCGACCGGCATGCCCGACGAGACCCTGCACGCCGCCGGCCTGCGGTTCGGCTTCGGCGTGTTCCTCGACGACAACGTGCTGCTCGAGGTCGAGACCAACCCCGGCGTCTGGTCGGACCTCGACGCGAGCCCGATCCACAAGGACTACGACTTCCCGTCGAGCGCCCTGTTGACCGTTCGCGCGCTGCCGTCGTTCTTCTTCAAGGTCGGCGCGCGCTACAACCAGGTCTACAAGGACGCGCCGTGGCTGCCCTACCTCGGCTTCTCGTGGGAGATCGTCGAAGGCCTGCGCGTCGACATCCTCGCGCCCGAGAAGCTCGAACTGTCGTACTGGCCCGACGCGTCGACCGGCTTCGCGTTCGGCGCCGAGGTCAACGGCGCCCAGTACCACGTCCGGACGTCGGCCGCGACCGGCCACCAGCACGCGGACCTGCAGGTGCAGGAGGTCATCGCCTACTTCGGCCTGACGCACCGCTTCAACGAGAACCTGTCGTTCCGCGGCCGCGCCGGCCTGACGCTCGCCGGTGACTACGACCTGACGACCGGCGCCAACGGCTTCGACCGCGTCGAGGGCGCCCTGAACCAAGGGCTCTACGTCGACTTCACGCTCGGCTTCGATTTCTGAGCTGGAGTGCCCGCGGCGCAAAGCGCCGCGGACACGCCCGCTCAGGACCTCGCCGCGGGCCTGCGGCCCGCCGCTTCGGTTCTGAGCTTGGTGGCTCGCCATTCGGCGAGCTGCGGGAGCAAAGAACAGGTGCCGTTGCGGCCTCGGAAGGGGGAGCTTCCGAGGCCGACGTGCGGACGAAGACCGTACAAGCTCTGGTGCCTGTTGCCCGACTCTGAGCCTGGTCTGCAGGAACTTGCGGCCTCGTCGCATCGAGCCGCGTCGTGGCCGTGCCCGAGGATCGGGACGAGAGGCCCGTGCGAGAGTTCGCCGCGTA
>CAYMRG010000273.1:0-7269 GCA_964392555.1 uncultured candidatus Brocadiaceae bacterium | reverse complement strand
CGCGAGGTCACGTCCGCCGCGGAAGCCGCCGCGCCGCGCGCGGCGCGCCCGAACCCGTTCCAGCGCGTCTCCGGCCGCTTCCTGCAGATCCTGGACCTCTACCTGCTGCTCGAGGGGCCCGACGGGTTGCTGGTCGTCGACCAGCACGCGCTGCACGAACGCGTCGTCTACGAGCGCCTGCGGCGCCAGCACGCCGCGCGCGCCGTGCAGGTCCAGCGCCTGCTCGTGCCGGCCGTCGTCGATGTCGCGCCCGGCGAACGCGCATGGCTCGCCGACGTCCGCGAGGATCTCGCCGCGCAGGGTCTGCTCGTCGACGAGTTCGGGCCGAGCGCCGCGGCGGTGCACGGCGTGCCGACGGTGCTCGGCGGGGTCGATCCGGTCAGGCTGCTGCGCACCGTGCTCGAGGCGCGCGACGACGAGAGCAGCCGTTCGTTCCGCGAGCAGATCGCCGAACGCTTCCATTCGATGGCCTGCCGCGCGGCGGTGATGAGCGGCGACAAGCTGCGCGACGAGGAGATCACGGCGCTGCTGCAGGAGGCGGCGACGCTCGAGCACCCGCACAACTGTCCGCATGGGCGCCCGACGGTGCTGACGTTCACGTCGGCCGAGCTCGAGCGCTACTTCCGCCGCCGCTGCTGAACGCCGGCGACCGGGTCACAACGGGCGGTCGAGGTCCTCGGCGCGCAGTTCGGGGCGCAGCTCGAGTGCGGTGATGTTGATCCGCGAATGCGGCGCCAGCTGGCCGTCGGCCGCGACGAACATGTGCTCGATGCGCCGTGGCACGAGGAAGCCGTCACGCACGTGCAGGTCGGTGAACAGGACGCGCTCGCCGGCCGCTTCGACCGGCTTGCCGTTCTCGGTCGGCCAGGCATCGACTGCCAGCAGCCGGCCCGTATCGCGCTCGATGGCGACCGCCACGTGCACCGGCCCATTCGGGTCGGCGGTGCGCAGCAGCGGGAAGGTCGCGAGGTCGCCGCTCGCGATCAGGCACGGCACCGACTTGCCGCGCTGCACCGTCAGCACACCTTCGCGCACCGGTTCCGGTCGTTCGAGGCCGCGCAGCACATCGCCCGGTTCGAGGCACCGCAGCAGCTGCCGGGCGAAGCTGGTGTCGCGGCGGCAGGCGGCGAGATCCTGCGTCGATTCCGGGCCGTTGAGATCGATCGCCTTGCCATGGTCGAGTTGCCACGGGCCCTCGCGATCCTGGCCGCGGACGATCGGTGAGCCGGCTTCCTTGACCTCGTAGCGGATCAGGGGGCGCACCTTGCCATCGGCGCGCCGCCAGACGAGGAATTGGACCGCGAGATCGACCTGCCCGCCCTGGTCGGCGGCCGTGTCGAGCAGCATCAGTTCGAAGCTGGCGCGGAACGCGGTCACCGGCGCGGGCTTGGCCTCGGGATGATGCGCCTTCTCGACGCGGGTGGCGAGTTCGGCCAGGTCGCTGGGCAGGGTGGGGCGAGCCTCCTGGGCGGCGGCGAAGGCGGTCAGCAGGAGGGGCATCACCGGCAGCAGGGTGTGTGGCATGGTTCCACAGCGGCCGTGGTGCGGCCAGCGTGACGTGGGCATCGTGCCAGCGTAGCAGCCGGGCCCCGCGGCAGAAGGGTCGGTCCGCTGGCAAGGGCTCAAGCACGCCGAACGTCCGCGCCGATGGACGCCCTGATGTTCCGCCTTCTGCTGTTGCTGGTCACCCTCCTGGCCGCGGCTACGGGCCGCGCGCAGGAGCGCCGTATCGCCATCGTCGAGCTCGAAAACGGGACGACGGTCGAAGGGCGCGTCGTGCGGATGGACGTCGAGCAGCTCGAGATCCTGGTCGATGGCGAGCTGCGCACGATCGCCGCCACCGGGATCCGTAGCTGCCGCTTCTCGACGTCGGCGGAGGCGAAGGAGACGCCTCAAGGGCCTGCGCCGACGCCGACGACCGCGGTCGCGCCGACCACCGCGGGCCGGGTCGAGGTGCCGGCAGGCGCGGTGCTCCCGCCGAACCTTCAGGATCCGGCCAAGGCGCACCCCGCAGCGAACACCACTCCTCCGATGCCCGCCGGTTCCGCGGTGGTCGAGCCCGACGTGAAGACGCCGCCGGCCGCAGGTGCGGCAGGAGGCCAGGCGCCGCCGGCCGACGCCAAGCAACCGCCCGCGGCCCCGGCCGGTGAAGGCGCGACGGCGCCGAAGGCCAAGCCGCCGGTGCGGCGCACCGCGCTGCCGCTCGGCGACGATGAGCCACCCCAGGTGCGGCTGCGCTCGCGGTTGCGCGAACGCCTCGAACTGCTCGACCATCGCTACCCCTGGCTCGTGCCCGCGGTGCCGACGCAGTGGATCAGCATCAGCCTGCTGCTGTTCGCCTTCCTGTCGCTGGTCGTCCACCTGTCGACCAAAGTCGTCGGCTGCGAAGCGGCCAGCTTCGGCCGCAGCATGGGCGTCAGCCTGTGGTACATGCTGACCGGCTTCCTGCAGGTCGCGATGGTGCCGGTCTCCGACATGAGCGTGGCGATCATGCTGATCGCCAACACCGCCTTGGCGCTGTTCTGGCTGCGCAACCTGTTCGCGCTGTCGCGCGGCGGCACGGTCGTCGCACTGGCGGTGCAACTCGGCTTCGGCGTGCTCGCGTTCGGCATCCTCGAGCTCGTCAACGTCCTGCTCGCGACGGTCGAAACTGCCTGACAGTCGAGACCGCCTGAGAGTGGCGACTGCCTGAGAGTGGCCGACTGTTTGAGATCTGCGCCGCGCCGCTGTGAGGGTGATGGCAGGCGCGGGGCGAAAGGAAAGACGGCCCGAGGCGTTGGTCGCCTCTCTCACGCACTCCATCCCAGGTAGTGCGGTGCCTCGGGCCGGCGTGCCCCGAATCTCAAGATCCGTGCCAGGCTCCGACCGCTGCGGACCGCCGGCTCGGCGCCGCGTGGCCCCGTCCGCCGTTGCGGGCGCGTAACGATAGCGCCGAGTCCGCATTGACGGGGCAGGGCCCGGCACCTACAGACGGCGCGATGTCCACCGTCACGCACGTCAGCGAGATCACGGCCCAGGCCTTCCAGAAGGACGTCGTCGAGCGATCCCAGACGGTCCCGGTTCTGCTCGACTTCTGGGCTGCCTGGTGCGGTCCGTGCCGCACGCTGGGGCCGGTCCTCGAGAAGCTCGCCGGGGAATTCCAGGGCGGCTTCCACCTCGGCAAGGTCGACACCGAGCGCGAGCAGGACCTCGCCTATGCCTTCGGCGTGCAGGGCATCCCGTTCTGTGTCCTGGTCGACAACGGCCGGCCGGTGGACGCCTTCCAGGGCGCGTTGCCCGAGGCCGAGGTCCGGCGCTTCCTGCAGCGGAACGGCATCGAGCCGCTGGTCCTGGCCGAGCCGGCGCCGGTCGCGCCCGCCCCGGTCGATCCGAACAGCCCCGCCGCCCGTCTGGCGCGGGCGATCGCGGCCGCGCGCGCCGGCAATGTCGCCGACGCCAGCAGTGCGCTCGAAGGGTTCCCCGAGGAGGCGCCGGAATTCGATCGCGCCCAGCGCATCCAGACCGGTCTCGAGTGGCTGGCTGCGCCGTTGGCGGCGCAGGGGGCGCCGGCCGAGATGGCACTCGCCGCGGCGCGCCGCGCGTTCCTGACCGGCGATACCGTCGCCGCGATGGACCAGATCCTCGCCTCGGTCGCAGCCGATCGCGCACTGCGCGGCGGGCTCGGGCGCAAGGCGATGTTGCTGTGCTTCGCCGCCGTCGGCGAAGAGGACGAACGGCTCGACGACTACCGTCGTCGTCTCGCGACCCTGCTCTATTGAGGCCGCCGCGGCCCTGATGAGAGTTGCCGCTACGCCGTCTGCAACTGGGTGACGCTCATGCGCACGAGTTCGGCGAGCGAGTTCGCCTGCATCTTGCGCATGACGTTCGCGCGGTGCACCTCGACGGTCTTGGGGCTGACGCCGAGCGCTGCCGCCACTTCCTTGTTGGCGGCGCCGGCGACGATCAGGTCCATGACCTGGTGCTCGCGCGGGGTCAACCGGGCGAAGCGGCGTTGCACTTCGGCATGGGTGGCGGTGCTGGCGCGACGGCTCGCATCGACTTCGATCGCGCGATGCAGCGTCTCGAGCATCTGGCACAGGTCGAACGGCTTCTCGACGAAGTCGATGCTGCCGAGCTTCAGTGCGTTGACGGCTTCCGAGATCTTCGCCATGCCGCTCATGAACACCACCGGCGGTGGCGACGGCTGCTTGGCGAGGTAGCGCACGAGGTCGAGGCCCGTGCAATCCGGCAGGTTGAGGTCGAGGACCACGCACCCCGGGCGTTCGGGGTCGTGGTGGGCGAGGAAGTCGGTGCAGGTGCCGTAGCACACGACATCGAAGCCGCCCAATTGCCCCATGTTCTGGAACAGAACCTGGATCGACTCCTCGTCCTCGACGACTTGCACCAGCGGGCGGGCGGGGCCGCCTCGACTCACCAGGTCACGCGCATCCTTGCTCATACGGTCTCCTCGTCCGGTCTGGGGGCCGGTGCTTCTCCTTCGACCGAAAGTCGTCCCGACTTGAGGCAAGTCGCAACGATTCTTCCCATGGTGTCGGGCTATCGTGCTGCCCTGCAGCAGCCGAAGCGCTCGGCTGGCACGGAGGGATGATGGTCGTCAAGTCGTGGCTCTGGCTGGTGTTGGGAATCGCGATGTCGGCTGGTTCGGCGACCGGCCAGGGTCCCGTCCAGCCGATCGACGACGACGCGCTCGAGCGCCGCATCGAGCAGGCGTGCGAAGCCCTGCGCATGGCGGGGCGCCTGCGGCATGCCGACGAGTTCGCGACCGCGGCGGCGGCGAACCCCGGCCCGGCGCCGCGGCCGCCGTTGCCGCTGCGCACCGAGCGACTGGCCGCCGAGGATCTGCACGACCTGCTGGTGCCGAGCCTGCGCACCGTCGGCCACTACTACCTGTGCACCGAGTGCGACCAGTGGCACTTCTCCGGCGCGTCGGGTTTCTGCGTCGACGCCGATGGTGCCGTTGCGACGTGCGCCCATGTCCTGGCGACCGATGCGACGATGCGCGAGGCCTACCTGGTGGTCGCCGATCTCACCGGGCGCGTCGAGCCCGCGCTCGGCGTGCTGACCGCCGACTTCGCGGCCGACGTGTGCATCCTGCAGACGGCGGCGCAGCACACCGTGCCGTTGCCGTTGCGGCTCGAGGCGCGGGTCGGCGAACGGCTCTACTGCCTGGCCAATCCCGACCATCGCTTCGGCTTCTTCAGCGAGGGGATGCTCGCGCGCTGGTATGCCGAACGCGACGAGGGCGCCGGGGCGGACGCCGCGCCGCGCACCTGGCTGCACGTCACCTGCGAGATCGCCCAGGGCAGCAGCGGTGGGATGGTGGTGGATGCGCGTGGCAACCTGGTCGGGATCGCGCAGTCGACGACCACGGTCGTCGACGGTGAGGAAGATGGCGTCGAGGACACGCAGATGGTGTTCCGGTCGGCAGTGCCCGCCGCCGCGCTGCGCCGACTGTTGCCGCCGGCGCCCGCGCCGCCGCCTGCCAGCGGGGCGGCGGGGACACCCGACCCGAAGTGAGGGGAGCGCAGGCTGGGCACCGTTGGTACCGGTCGGCCGGTCGGGCTGGGGGTCGCGCGGCAGGCGGCCACTGGCTGGCCCGGACTTCTCACCGACGGCGCGTCCGAGTGCGGCGAAAGCTGCGGGCTCGGTCGTGGTGCTGGTGAGACATCCGGGCTAGACTGCTCCGCCTTTTCCCGTGGCCATACCCCGCGTCGCCATCATCGGCCGACCCAACGTCGGCAAGTCGAGCCTGTTCAACCGGATCGTCGGCAGGCGCGTGTCGATCGTCGAACCGACGGCCGGCGTGACCCGCGACCGCGTCGCCGTGTCGGTCGACTATGGCGGCCGGCGCTTCGAACTGGTCGACACCGGCGGCCTCGGCCTGGTCGACGAGGCGCTGCTGCGCGAACACGTCGAGGCACAGATCCAGATCGCGCTGGCGACCGCCGATCTGGTGCTGTTCGTCGTCGACGGCAAGGACGGCCGGGTTCCGGGCGACGACCTGGTCGCGCAACGCCTGCGGCCGCTTGGCAAGCAGGTGGTGCTGGTCGCCAACAAGATCGAGTCGTTCCACGACGAGATCGGCGTCGCCGAGTGGTTGCAGCTCGGCTTCGGCGACCCGCTGCCGATCAGCGCCAAGGAGGGGTTCGGCATCTCGACGCTGCTCGATCGCGTGCTCGAGCAGCTGCCGCCCGTCGTCGCGGAGGAATCCGCGACCGAGGGCGACGTGCTGAAGTTCGCGGTGATCGGCAAGCGCAACTCGGGCAAGTCGACGCTGATCAACCAGCTCGCCGGCGAGGAGCGCGTGATCGTCAGCGAGCTGCCTGGCACGACGCGCGACGCGGTGGACGTCGTGTTCGACTTCGACGGTCGCAAGCTGATGGCGATCGACACCGCCGGCGTGCGCAAGAAGAAGAGCCTCGAGCACGCGATCGAGCTGTTCGCCCACGCTCGCAGCAACGACAGCATCCGGCGTGCCGACGTCTGCCTGCACATGTTCGACGTCCGCGAGCCGATCAGCCAGGTCGACAAGGCCCTGGCGGCCTACTGCGTCGAGCACCACAAGCCGGTCGTGCTGGTCGGCAACAAGATCGACCTCGCGCCCGAACTCGACCTGGCGAAGTGGGACGCTTACATCAAGCAGCAGCTGCCCGGACTCGACCACGCACCGGTGTCGTTCGTCTCGGCGCGCGACGGCATCAACGTCCGCGACACGCTCGACCTGTTGTTCGATCTGCGCGAACAGACCCGCACGACGATGGCGACCGCGAAGCTCAATGCCGTGCTGCAGGATGCGCGGGATCGGCTGTTGCCGTCGAGCGGCGGCCACTTCCCGAAGCTCTTCTACGGCACGCAGATCGGCACCGAGCCGGTCGCCGTGCTGGTGTTCGTCAACGAGCCCAAGCTGTTCCGCGGCCAGTACGAACGCTACCTGGCGCAGGTGTTGCGCGAGGCGTTCGACTGCCATGAGGTGCCGATCCGGCTCGTGTTCCGGCGGCGCGAGAAGGTCAACCTGCGCGAGGAATAGCCCGCACTCTCACCATGCGGCGCGCACAGTCGCGATGGTGGTGAGAAGTGCGGGCGCCGCATGTCTCACCGAGCGCCTCGCCCGAGTGCGTCGATTTCGTCGTCCAGCAAGGAGGGCGACCCGAAGCCGCGCGGAGGCGGGGCCTGCGCCCCGCCGAGCACGCTTCGGGGACGCCCGACGCCGCTGGGCGGCGAAAGCGGCGCGCACGGTCGTGGTAGTGGAAAAGTGCGGGCGCGGCATGT
>CAYMRG010000272.1:0-7286 GCA_964392555.1 uncultured candidatus Brocadiaceae bacterium | reverse complement strand
CCTTCCTGGTCGGCGGTCGACATGCCGAGCGGCGTCGTCACCACTTCGCCCGTCGGGCAGCGCAGCACGCGCCCGACCAGCTGACCGGCGTTGTCCAGGTACGGCTGCAGGAAGCGGATGTCACCACCTTCGGTGCCACCCATCACGATGCACGACTGGGCAAACGGCGCCGAGTGACGGTCGGCCGAGAAGGCGCGCACGGTCTGCCCGTTGGCGTCGCTGACCTTTGCCCGCATCAGCTCGAACCCGCCGCGGACCGCCGCGGTGCCGGCGAGGGACTTGTCGGCCGGCGCGGACGCGTCGCGCAGCAGCGCGCGCACCCGCACGATGGCACCGGCCCGGGTTGCCACGGCGAGGTCTTCGGTGCGATCCGCCGACAGGCAGGCGCCGGCCAGCCCGACGACGGCTTCGCTCGCGCCGCCGACGGTGAACATGCGCGGCGCGTAGCCGTTCTCGGCCTCGAGGACGACCACGGCGCCCTGCGGATCGACGAACGCGACGTCTTCGACGAGCGTGTTGTCGAGCAGGCGCGTCGCGTCGACGTCGCCGTGGCGCAGCCGTTCGAACGAGCGCGCCGTCGTCGCGACGACCATACCCGTGTCGGCCAGCTGGTAGCTGCCGCTGGAGAATTGCGCCCGGTAGAGGTGGTGCACCCCCTGGACATCGCAGATCAGGAACACGTCCTTCGCGCCGCGTGCCAACGAGTCCGGCGCCATCACGGGGCGCGCGAACACCACCGAACCGGCGAACGGCACCGGAATCCATGCCCCCGCATCGACGCCGAGGCCGGTGGCCGGGCGATCGACGACGCGGTTCAAGCCGATCGCGTCCGAAGCGGGGTTCTGGTCGTAGGACAGGATGTCGTAGTCCTTGCGATCCGGGGCGAGCAGCACGCGCTCGAGGTGGTAGCTGGAGCCGGAACTGCCGCGCAGACCGCCGAACACGCGCGTGAACCCGGTGGGGTCGCTGAGGAAGCAGCCGACGTTGGCGATGATGTCGTTGTCGGCATCGTCGTCGATGTCGTCGAACGCCGGCGCGCGCGAAGCCGCGGTCGCCAGCGTCACGGCGAAGCCGGTGGCGACGCCACGCAGTGCGTTGGGCAGGTAGTACCAACGCTCTTCGTCGTGCAGCCCGTTGTCGCGCTGGTCCTCGCGGAACAGCAGCAGATCAGGGAACTGGTCGCCGTTGACGTCGGTGAACTGCGCGACGTCGGTCGTGATGCGCATGCTGCTGCGCGCGACCGGCGGCACCGGGTTGAGCGGCGGCTCGAGACCCTCGATCACCTTGCGCCAGACTGGCGGGCGGTTCTGCCGCGTCGCCAGCACCCAGGCGTAGACGATGTTGGCGCCGTTGTCGGGCTGGCCAGCCAGCTTCTGGTTGCCCAGCAGGAGGATCTCGCTGTCAGCCGTGCCGCCGACTGCCCCGTCGATGTCCCTGGCGAACACCGCGCTGATGCGGGTGTTGGCCGGGAACGTGATCGGCGACGTCGCCTGCGACGAATCGAGCAGCACCTGCCACACCTGGCCGCTGAAGTCGCCAGTGCCGGCCGGCAGCCAGAAGACCTGGACCGTGTCGGAGACGTTCGTCTGGCGCGCCAGCACGAGCCCCTGCTGGCCGTTGCGGCGGCCGAGGGCGAGGCGCCAGGAGCGCACCACCTCCTCGTTGCCGAAGGCGACCGGCATCGGCGGCGGCGGCGGCAGCTGGATCCGGGTCGGGGTCACCGACGCGATCAACTGCGAGCCGGTGCCGGGCACGACCTGGAACCGCAGCAGGTCGAACAGGCCGGCGGTCACGCCGCCGTTGGCCAGCTCGGTGCCGAAGTTGCCGACGACGACGTCGACGGTCGACGGGTCGGTGTCGAACTCGCCGTAGACGTAGCGCACGTCCTTGCTGACCGGGGCGCCCGCGAACGGCTGCGGCGCCGGATGCTGCGGCATCGGCGTGAACAGGCTGCCGGACGGCAGCGGGGTCACGAACGCGATCGGGTTCGCACCGGGATCGCGGATCAGCATCTGCCACTGCAGCTCGAGCGAAGTGACGATCGGCGTCTGGGTGAGGCCGTACGCCTTGTTGGTGAAGAACACCAGCGACGCCTCCGCATCGCCCTGGCTGGTCGGCACCCGGAAGCTGATCGGCACGGGGTCCGTGGTGCCATAGGTCGCGCCATCGAAGGAGAACGGCGTCGAAATGGCCGGCGTTCCTTGTGCGTCCCACGCGACGAAGCGGTAGTCGGCGGCCTGCTGCACCAGGCAGTCCGGCAGACCCGGCACGAAATCGGTCGGGATGATCAGGTTGAAGCCGTTCGAGCTGAGCGTGCTGAGATCCGCCGGCTGGAGGTTGGTGATCTGCACCGCCTCGAACTGCTGGTCGCAGTTCAACCGCAGGACCTGCTGGTTGGGGTTGCCGGGGATGCGCGTGCCATAGAACAGGTCGCGCGTCGCCCCACCCACCGAACTCGTGGCCTGCAGCTTCTCTGCCGCCTCGTTCGCGAACAGCTGGGTCGGCCCGGACGTCGTCAGGAACGGCGCCGAGAAGATCGGCGTGTTGATCGAGGTCACCGCATTGACGGGCAGGCTGGCGCGCGCGGTCAGCGGCACGTTCGCGACGTTGTCCACCCGCTCGACGGTGACCACGAGCTGCACCGCCGATTCGGGATCCTGGACGCGCAGCCCCACGCCTTCGTCGGCGATCGCCTTCCACAGGACGTAGCGCGTGACCACCGACCGGGCCGGAACCGCGAAGGTCGGCTCGTTGGCCGGATTGCCGGTCACCAGGGTCGCATCGCGCTGCACCCCGTCGGTGCCGACGTAGCGCACCACGGCCCGAACGGTGATCTCGGTGCTGTTGAGGTTGTTGACCTTCAGCTGCAACGGTACGCAGGGCCGCGGCTGGCCAACGTCGACGTTGCCGGCAATCGCCGGATCGGGGACGCTGATGTCGAGGGCTGGCGGCACGGGCACCTCCACCTCGATGGCGGTCGTGCCACCGCCCTTGTTGAGGCCGGTGAGGCCCAGACCGATCGCGGCCGGACCACAGCCGGACAGGAGCAGCGGCAGAGAGAACGCAAGAGTGGTGACGAGACGGCCACTCGAGTGACCGCTGAGCGGGTGGGAACTCATTCCAGGCCTCCGAAGTTGGCCCGAGCATGCCAGTTGCCAAACCGGATCGCAATGGCGGGGGGGTGGATCCCCCCGCCCTCGTCCTCGCGGGACGCACTCGGGCCGCAACGCCGGCCACGGCCGCGCGCGCGGCTGGCGGCCAGGGCGGCCGCCGGCTCCGCCGCGACGCGCCGGCTATCTCTGCGCCGCAAGAGATCTTCTGACCTGCGGTAGGACTTCGGCTGGGCGGCAACCGACCATCGACGACAGGACGCGCGGGCCGGGCCAGCGAACCGGCGCTGCCACCTTGCAGCGGCACGCCACGCACTTCTGGCGGTTTCGCACTTCGACGTACAGCCACCGACGGGGAATGTGGGCGATCTTCTGCCCATGGCGCACAACCGCTTCGCTCGTCTGCGGCGCCCACTGCTGGTCCTCGTCGGGATCGCCGCAATGGTGCTGCTGCTCGCCTGGCTCATGGGAGCCTTCCACCGTCGTGTGCCGCCAGGCGATGGCGAAGCGCGCCACGGCATCCCGGCAACCGGTGAACGGTGGACCGTGCAGGTGACGAAGGTGCCGCGGACCGCATCGGCGGTCGGCACGATCCGCGCGAGCCAGCAGACGATCGTCGCCACGCGCATCCTCGGCCGTATCGAGACGCTGGCGATCGAACGCGCCGGCCAGCCGGTCAAGCAAGGCGACGTGCTGGTGACGATCGAGTCCAGCGACCTCAAGGCGATGGCCGACGCGGCGCGCGCCGCGCTGCAGGTCGCCGAGACGCGCCGCGAGAAGGCGCGCGTCGACCTCGAACGGACCAAGGAGCTGTTCCAGAAGCAGGTCGCGGCGAAGGACCGGCTCGACAGCGACCAGGCGTCGTTCGACGCGGCGGTGGCCGAGGTCGAGCGCGCGCGGCAGAGCGTCGGCGCGGCCGACAGCGCGCTCGGCTTCGCGACGGTGCGCGCGCCGATCACCGGCATCGTCGTCGACAAGCAGGTGCAGGTCGGCGACATCGTCCAGCCGGGCCAGCCGATCTGCACGCTCTACGACCCGACGCGGCTGCAGCTCGTCGCGACCGTTCGCGAAGAGCTCGCCGGCCGCCTGCAGGTCGGCCAGGCCGTCGACGTGACGCTCGACGCGCTCGGCAAGGAGTGCCAGGGCACGGTCAGCGAGATCGTGCCGACGGCGCAGACGCAATCGCGCGCGTTCGAGGTCAAGGTCACCGGGCCGTGCCAGCCAGGCATCGTCACCGGCATGTTCGGCCGCCTGCACGTGCCGCTCGACGACGTCGAAGAGCTGCGCGTTCCCGAGCGGGCGGTGCACAGCATCGGCCAGCTCGATTTCGTCCACGTCCTGGCCGGCGACACCGCCGAACGGCGTTTCGTCCGCGCCGGCCGGCGCGCCCTCGGCCAGGTGCAGATCCTCAGCGGACTCGCCGCCGGCGAAGTCGTGCTGGTCGACCAGCAGCCGCGGTGACGCCATGAGCCACCACCGCGGCGCGATGTACCGCATCGTCGAGGTCTTCCTCACCGGGAACCTCGCTCCCCTGCTCCTGCTGCTGTCGCTGGCGTTCGGCGCCGTCGCGCTGCTCGCGACGCCGCGCGAAGAAGACCCGCAGATCGTCGTTCCGGTCGCCGAGATCATCGTCCAGGCGCCCGGATCGTCGGCACTCGAGGTCGAACGGCAGGTGACGATCCCCGTCGAACGCATCGTCCGCGGCATCAGCGGCGTCGAGTACGTCTACTCGATGAGCCGCCGCGGCCTGGCGGTCGTGACGGCGCGCTTCTTCGTCGGCGAGAACCGCGAGGACAGCCTCGTCAAGCTGCACAGCACGCTGCAGCAGCACGCCGCCGAGATCCCGCCGCAGGTCGCGCACTGGCACGTCGAGTCGGTGTCGATCGACGACGTGCCGATCCTCGCGGCGACGCTGCACAGCAGGACGCTCGACGACTTCGCGCTGCGGCGCGTCGCCGAGGAGCTGCTCGCGCGGCTGCAGCAGGTCGAGGAGACCGGGCCGGCGACGATCCACGGCGGCCGGCCGCGCCAGCTCACCGTGCAGATCGACCAGACGGCGCGGCAGGGACGCGGGCTGCCGTTCGCGGCGGTCGAACGCGCGCTCGCCGCGGCGTCGACGGCGGTGACCGCCGGCACCGGCGATCTCGGCGACCGTTCGGTCACCGTCGAGGCGAGCGCCGTGGCACCCGACGCCGACGCGCTGCGCGAACTCGTGATCGGCGCGTTCGGCGGCCAGCCCGTGCACCTCGGCGAGGTCGCCAAGGTCACCGACGGCCCCGCCGAACCGACCGCCTACGTGATGCTGCACGGTGGCGCCGGCACGCAGCTCGCCAGCGAGCCGGCCGAACCGGCCGTGACGATCGCGATCGCCAAGCGCCGCGGCGCCAACGCGGTCAGCACCGCCGAGCACCTGCGCGAACGGCTCGCCGAGCTGCAGCGCGAGGTCCTGCCGAGCGACGTCACCTGCACGATCACGCGCGACTCGGGTCGCACCGCCGACGGCAAGGTCGACGAGCTGCTCGAAGGTCTCCTGGTCGCGATCGCGATCGTCGTCGTGCTGATCACGATGATGCTCGGCTGGCGCGAGGCGGTCGTGGTCGCGCTCGCGGTGCCGATCACGTTCGGCCTGACGCTGCTGGTCAACCTGCTGTTCGGCTACAGCATCAACCGCGTCACGCTGTTCGCGCTGATCCTGTCGCTGGGCCTCGTCGTCGACGACCCGATCGTCGACGTCGAGAACATCCACCGCCACCTGATGCGGCGCGACCGCAAGCCGCTGCAGGCCGTGCTCGATGCCGTCGACGAGGTCCGGCCGCCGGTGATCGTCGCGACGCTCGCGGTGATCCTGAGCTTCCTGCCGCTGTTCTTCATCACCGGCATGATGGGCCCCTACATGCGGCCGATGGCGCTCAACGTGCCGGTCGCGATGCTGATGAGCATGGTGGTCGCGTTCACGCTGACGCCGTGGATGTCGCACCTCGCGCTGCGCAAGCTCGCGCACCGCGCGCCGGCCGCAGGCGAAGGCGGGCACGAGGTGCACGACGCGAACCCGCTCGTGCAGAAGGTCTACGGCGGCATCATGCGGCCGCTGCTGCGTTCGCCGTGGGTGCGGCTCGCGACGTTCGGCGGCACGGCGGTGCTGTTCGCGGTCGCGGTCGGCTTCGGCGCGATGCGCGCGGTGCCGCTGAAGATGCTGCCGTTCGACAACAAGACCGAGCTGCAGGTGCTCGTCGACCTCGACGAGGGCGCCACCGTCGAACGCACCGCCGCGCTGGTCCAGGACCTCGCCGAACGCGTCCGCGGCCTGCCCGAGGTCACCGAGGTGACGTCGTACGCCGGCACCGCGTCGCCGATCGACTTCAACGGCCTGGTCCGCAAGTACTACCTGCGCCAGACGCCGGAGCTCGGCGAGCTGCGCGTCGGCCTGCTGCCGAAGCACGATCGGCAACACCAGAGCCACCAGATCGCGCTGCGCGTGCGGGAGCTGCTGCGCGGCCCGGCCGAGGCGGCCGGTGCGGTGCTGAAGGTCGTCGAGCTGCCGCCGGGACCGCCGGTGATGGCGACCGTCGTCGCCGAGGTGCGCGGGCCCGCGACCGCGACGCCCGACGACCTCGACGCCGCGGCGCAGGCGCTCGCCGCACGCCTCGCGCGCGAGCCGGGCGTGGTCGACGTCGACACCAGCGCCGAGGCGCACCCGGCCGAGCTGCGCTACGAACTCGACCACGAGAAGGCCGCGCTGCACGGCGTCGACGCCGCGGCGACCGCGGCGGTGCTGCGGACCGCGGTCGGCGGCACCACCGCGACCGTGCTGCACGAACCGCGCGAGCTGAACCCGCCGCCGGTGGTCGTCCGGCTCGCACCGTGGGCGCGCGCGGACGCCGGCGAACTCGGCGAGCTGCGCGTCGCCGGCAGCGACGGCAGCCTCGTCGCGCTCGCCGAGCTCGGCCGCTTCTCGGTCGCGCGCCGCGAGGGCACGATCCATCGCAAGAACCTGCAGCGCGTCGCCTACGTGCTCGCCGAGGCCGCCGGCCGGCCGCCCGCCGAGATCGTGCTCGACATGCAGGCCGACCTGCGCGCGCCCGACGCCGCGATCGGCGCGCCGCCGGTCACGCCGCCGGTGCCGCTGGCGAGCCGCAGCATGCTGAAGCTCGGCGGCGGCGACCCGTGGCGGCTGCC
>CAYMRG010000271.1:0-7290 GCA_964392555.1 uncultured candidatus Brocadiaceae bacterium | reverse complement strand
GGCCCCTTCTGGCGGCGCGCAGCGCCGCGCAACCCTTGGTTGCGGGCCGCAGGACACGCTGAGAGTCCGCGTCAGCCCGCGCGCCGGCTGGTCGGTGCCTCCGCATCACCGGATGCGATCGATGCGGTAGACGTGCGTGAACGTCAGCACCCAGAGCCGCCCGTCGGGCCCGCGCTGGACGTCGAGCGGCTTCTGCCGGTTGGCGTCCGGCAGGAAGGTCACGAAGTCGACCTCGCGGTCGAGGTCGGTGCGCAGCGGTCCCGAGCGCTCGAAGCGGCGCACGACCTCGTCGCCGTAGAGCGCGACGTAGACCGAGCCGTCGTAGGCGTCCGGCCAGTCGAGCGCGTCGGCCGCATCGCGGAACGCGACGCCGGTCGGCACGACGACCTCGGGCCACAGCCGCAGCCGGGTGCCGGTCAGCGCGCCGAAGCCGACGTCGGGCGGCGCGCCCCATTCGTAGTTGCGGCCGGGCTGCAGCAGGTTCAGTTCGTCGTCGGTGGTCGGCCCGTTGTCGGCGAACCAGACGAGGTCGGTCGCCGGATCGCGCGCGATCGCGAACGGGTTGCGCAGTCCCTTGGCGACGACCGGATCGCCGTCGACGGGGTTGCCGGCGGCCGCGCTGCCGTCGCTCGGGTCGAGCCGCAGGATCTTGCCGGCGAACGAGCCGTCGTCCTGCGCGAGCGCGGGATCCTCGGTGTCGCCGACGGTCAGCAGCAGCATGCCGGTGGCGTCGAAGCACAGCGCGCCGCCGTTGTCGAGCGTCGCCACCGGCAGGTCGTCGCGCAGCACGGTCTGCTCGACACCGAGGCCGCCGACGTCGCGCCAGCGGTAGAGCACGCCGTGCACCGGCACGGTGGTCGTGCCCGGATCGCAGGCGCAGGCGAACACCAGCCCGTCGTCGGCGAAGTGCGGCGACAGCGCGATGCCGAGCAGGCCGCGGTGGCTGCCGTTCGCCACCGGCACGGTCGCGAACGGCGTCGCCTGCAGACTGCCGTCGGCGGCGATCACGCGGACGACGCCGCTCGCCAGCTCGGTGACGAATGCGCGGCCGTCGGGCGCGATCGCGAGCTTCGCCGGATGGACGGGGAGTTCGGCGACGGTCGCGATCGCGAAGCCGGCCTCGAGCGACGTGACCTCGGCAGGTAGCGCCGGACCGACCGCGAGGTGGACCTGGGCGCCCACCACGCGGTCGCCGACGCGACCCTGCACGAAGTAGTCCTGGCCGGCGGCGACGGCGGTCGGCGTGCCGGTGATCGCGCCGTTCGCGGGATCGACCTGCAGGCCGGCCGGCAGCGGCGGCAGCGCGACGAAGTCGCTGCCGGTCGCGTTCGCGCCGGCGACCGCGACCGGCTCGCCGACCCGCAGCAGCAGCTCGCCGCCGTAGTCGAGCGTCGGCGTGCCGACGGTCGTGCCGGCGCCGCACGCCGCGAGCAGCAGCGTCGGCAGGCAGACGGAGCGGTGCGCGTTCACACCAGCCCGACCGGGTTGGGCGACGTGTAGGCCTCGGCGAACACCTGCCCGGCGTCGGCGAGGCCGAGGTGGCCCTGCAGGACGCTGGCGTAGACGGCGCGGAAGTCGACGCCGTAGGGCAGCACGCTCGCGGCGAGGTCGTCGTCGGTCGGCGGCGCGCCGTGCAGGCCGCCCTGGATCGCCCCGCCGGCGACCAGCACGGTGTTGGCCGCGCCGTGGTCGGTTCCGCCCGAGCCGTTCTCGTAGTTGCGCCGGCCGAACTCGGAGATCACCAGCACGACCGCGTTCTGCCAGATGCCCATCGCGCGGCAGTCGTCGGCGAAGCCGCCGATCGCGTCGTCGAGCGCGGCGAACAGGTTGCCCTGCGTGCCGGTCAGGCGGCCCTGCCCGGCGTGCGTGTCGAAGCCGCCGAAACCGGTGTAGAAGATGCGCGTGGCGAAGCCCGCTTCGAGCAGCGTCGCGATGTCCTTCATCGCCGCGCCGATGCTCGCGGCGCCGTAGCTGCCGCTGCCGGTGTAGCCGGCGACCGCGGCGGTCACCTGGTCGGCGAGCGCGTGGCCGGTCTGCAGCGCGTCGCGCGGCGCCGAACTCGCCTGGGCGTCGAGGATGCCGCGGATGACCTCGAGCCGCAGCAGGTGGTTCTGCTGGTAGGAGTAGTCCGGCGTGAACTTGAACGACGACAGCGCCTCGACGGTCAGCGGGTTGTTGGCGCTGCCGGCGAGGCTGCGGTGCTTGCCGCGCCGCAGCGCGATCGCGCCGAGCGAGGTCGGTGCGGCTAGGTCGACGTAGCGGCCGATCCAGCCGTCGGGGATCTGCAGGTCGGCGCGTCGGCCGTCGGCCCAGACCAGCTTGCTGGTGTCGTGGCTCTGGTTGGCGCTCGGGTAGCCGACCTTGTGCACGATGCCGAGTTCGCCATCGCGGTAGAGCTGTGCCACGCGCGGCATGCGGCCGTGCAGGGCGAAGTCGCTGGTCGCGTGCGGCCCGCTGTCGAGCGCCTGGATCTCGCCGGCCTGCAACGCCAGCGACGGCCGCCGCAGCGCGTAGTTGGCGAGCGAGACCGGCGCCACCATGTTGAGCCCGTCGTTGCCGCCGTCGAGTTCGACGACGACCAGGAACTTCTGCTGCGCGACCGCGGGCCGCATGCCCCGCGGCGCCGGGCTCGCTGCGACCAGACGGTCGAGCGGGCCCAGCGCCGCGCAGCCGAAGGCGCCGAGCGCCATGCGGATCGCGTCGCGACGCGACAGGTTGTCACGGGAAGATGCCATGCGAGGTCCTTCGCTGCTCAGCGCAGCTGTGCGTCGGGGTGGCCGGCGAGGATGTAGAGCAGGCCGCGCACCCGGCAGTCGACGTCCTGCGCGGTCGCCGGGTCGAACGGGTCGACCTGGCGCACGCCGGCGCCGGTGACGTTGGTGTCGAGGTAGTCGATCAGGGTCGCGCGTTCGGTGACCGAGGGCCGGACCGAGAGCAGCGCGGCGAAGTGGTCGACGACGGCCGCCGCGTCGGGCGTGCCCGCCGGCAGCGTCAGGCCGTAGCCATTGGTCGTCTGGTAGGTGCGGTCGCCGATGACGCGGCGCACGAGGTTCGCGCGTTCGACCATGCCGGCCGCCGACAGCCATTCCTTGCCCTGCGGCCAGCCGAACACCGACGGCGGCGCGCCCGGCACCTGCGCGAGGGCGCTGAGGCCGGCGCGCAGCGTGCTCGGTTCGACCAGCAGGCCGGTGGCGCGCACCAGGCCGACGCCGAAGTCGACCGGCATGCGGATCATCGCGTGCTTGTGCGAGTAGAACAGCTGGCTCAGGAACAGGCGGCGCAGGATCGGCCGCATCGCGAAGTCCTCGTCGCGGATCACCGCCGCCAGGGCCTGGATCTCGCCCGGCTGCGGCTCGTCGCTGACGAACTCGCGCAGCAGCTTCTCGGCGAGCCAGCCGGCGACGTCGAGGTGGCTGAACGTCGCGTCGACGACCAGCTGGTAGTCGTCGGTCGTCGGACCGGTGCTGTAGAGGATCGCGTCGCCGAACAGCACCTTCGCGCCGACGTCCTTGCGCGTCGAGTCGAACTCGTGGTAGCGCAGGTTGGTCGTCGCATCGAGGCGGTTGCGGTAGCCGGTGAAGGCGCGCGCGGCCTCCTGGATGTCGTTCTCGGTGTAGCCGCGACCCTCGCCGGCCGTGAACAGCTCGAAGAACTCGCGGGCGAAGTTCTCGTTCGGCTCCTGGCGGACGTTGCTCGCGCCGTCGAGCCATTCGAGCATCGCCGAGTCGCGCGCCATCGTGAGCACCAGGTCCTTGAAGTTGCCGATGCCGTCGCGGCGCAGCTTGTCGACGTAGTCGACCATCATGTAGCGCTCGTCGGCGCCGAGCACCGAGTAGCTGATCGCGAAGTGGTCGTGCCAGAACAGCGCGAGCCGTTCCTGGAACGGCTGCTCGCTGTGCAGCATCAGGTAGAGCCACCAGTCGCTGACGTCGTTGCCGCTCGGGAACTTGCCTTCGAGCCCGACCGGATCGGCAGGGTCGACGAGGTAGGCGAACGCCGCCTGCTCGACCGCCGACCCGCCGTCGGTCGGGAACGCGAGCATCGACTCGAGGTAGGCCGGCACGCCGGCGCTGCGCGCCGCAGCCTGCGCCGCCGGCGCGATGCCGAACTGCGTGCGCAGCAGCAGGTGGTCGATGTCGTCGTCGCTGTAGCTCGCCTGCGCCGGCAACGGGTCACCGCCCGAGACCGAAGCGGAACCACCGCCCGAGCACCCGGCGAGCAGGGCGCACCCCGCCGTCGCCAGCCATCGAAACCGCTGTGCGTGAGCCGTCATTGGTCTTCCCCCGGACAACCGGGCCACACCCTATCCCATCGTCGTAGGGGCGGTCGGGGTGCCGCCGCCCGCCGCCGCGCCGCGGCGACGGTGCCGCCCTTGCCAGTGCGGCGTCGAGCGATCCCGTACGGGGACTCCCGTGCCGGCTCACTCCGGGACCTGCCACGGCCGACGCGAAGGTGTGGCCGCCCACGCCCGGGAGCGCGTAGGGACGCACGACCGCACGACCCTCGCACCGCGGTCCGGAGAACCCATGCCTCGACTCGTTCGCCCCGCCCTCGCCCTCGTCGGCCTGGCCGCCTTCGCCAGCACCGTTGCCGCCCAGTCGGTCACCACGCCCTACCCGGTCCTGTTCGTCACGCAGGTGCCGGTGCCCGAGGACTTCACCGTCATCGCCTCGCCGTTCGGCAACCACCGCGGCACGGTCGACTCCGTCGCGCGCGGCGGCGACCTGTGGATCCGCTATCCGAACGGCACCCTGCGCAACCTGACGCAGCTCGCCGGCTACGGCAACGCCGGGTTCCAGGGCGCCAATTCGATCGCGGTGCGCGAGCCGTGCGTGCACTGGTCGGGCAGCAAGGCCGTGTTCGCGATGGTGCGCGGCGCGACCACGCAGCAGTACCAGTACACGACGCAGTTCTGGCAGCTCTACGAGGTCACGGGCCTCGGTCCCAACGACACGCCGGTGATCACGGTGGTGGCGAACCAGCCGACGAACTGCAACAACGTCAGCCCTTGCTACGGCTCCGACGGCCGCATCGTCTTCACGTCGGATCGCACGCGCGACGGCAGCGCGCACCTCTACCCGCAGCGCGACGAATACGAGGTCGCGCCGACCGTGTCCGGCGTCTGGAGCCTCGAGCCGGCGAGCGGGGACCTGCAACTGCTCAACCACGCGCCGTCGGGCGACTTCACGCCGCAGGTCGACAGCTTCGGCCGCATCGTCTTCACGCAGTGGGACCACCTGCAGCGCGACCAGCTCGCCGACATCGACTTCGGCCAGACGACGCCGAGCTACTTCATGTTCAACTGGAGCGGCGAGGCGCCGACCAGCGTGCCGACGCCGTCGGTGGCGGAGGTCTATCCCGAGCCGCGGCCGACGCGCCTCGACCTGCTGGCCGGCACGAACCTGCGCGGCCACCTGTTCAACCACTTCTTCCCGTGGCAGATGAACCAGGACGGCAGCGGGCTCGAGACGATCGCGCACATCGGCCGCCACGAACTGCACGTCTACTTCGACAACGCGATCAACGGCGATCCCAACGTGCACGACTTCTACGTGCCGTCGTCGGTGCGGCTGTCGATCGAGAACTTCCTGCAGTTCAAGGAGGACCCGACGCTGCCGGGTCGCTACGTCGCCACCGACGCGGCGGAGTTCTACACGCACGCGTCGGGCCAGCTCGTCGCGCTGACGCTGCCGCCGGGGGCGAACCCCGACAACGTCCAGCCGGTGCACCTGACGCATCCCGACACGCGCACGACGACCGCGTCGCCGAACCACAGCGGCCACTACCGCGACCCGGTGCCGCTCAGCGACGGCACGCTGCTGGCTTCGCACACGTTCTACACCGGGCCGGTCGCCAACACCGGCACCGCAAGCGCGCCGCAGAGCCCGTACGCGTTCCGCCTGCGCCAGGTCGTGCCGAACGGCGCCTACCTCGCTGCCGGCACCGCATTGACCGCCGGCATCACGAAGAGCGTGTCGTGGTGGAGCCCCGACATCATGGTCACCTACTCGGGCGAGCTGTGGGAGCTGAACGCGGTCGAGGTGCGGCCGCGGCCGGTGCCGCCGCTGACGCGGGAGGCGACGAACCAGCCGCTGGAGTCGCCCGAGCAGGCCGCGTTCGCCCAGGCCGGCATCGATCCCGAGTCGCTGCGCAACTACCTCCGCGACCACCAGCTCGCCCTGATCACCAGCCGCAACGTGACGACGCGCGACCGCGCCGACCAGCAGCAGCCGTACAACCTGCGGATCGCGGGCACGACGACGCAGACCGGCGGCGCACCCGGCACCGTCTACGACGTCGCCGACCTGCAGCTGTTCCAGGGCGATCTGCTGCGCGGCCGCGGCGGCACGGTCACGCCGCACCCTGGTCGCCGCGTGCTCGCGCAGCCGCTGCACGACGCGGCGGCCCTGGCGGTGACGCCGGCGAACCCCGGCGCGCCGGTCGGCAGCGTCGCGCTCGGCAGCGACGGCTCGATGGCCGCGTTCGTCCCGGCCGATCGCGCGCTGACCTGGCAGCTCACGGCGCCGAACGGCGACGGCGTGGTCCGCGAACGCTACTGGCTGACCTTCCAGGCCGGCGAGATCCGCGTCTGCGCGTCGTGCCACGGCGTCAACACCCGCGACCAGCAGAACCAGCTGGCGCCGAGCAACCCGCCGCAGGCGCTCGTCGACCTGCTGCGGCACTGGCAGGCGCAGACCGGGCCGGTGCTGCCGCCGGTCGCCGCCGGCACGGTCGGTGGCAGCGGTCAGGACGTGCTGACGATCGACGGCTCGGCGGGTGGTGCGGGCCGCCGCGTCGACGTCGCGATCGGCGCGCCGTTCGCGCTGCAGATGGCGGCGCCGACCAGCGGGCCCGCGGCGGCGCCGTTCGCGCTGTGGGCGCGGCTCGGCGTGCCAGGGCCTGCGGACCAGCTGCCGACCGTGTTCGGCACGCTGCTGTTCGCGCCGGCCTTCCTCGGTCTCGATCCGCTGGTGATCCCGCTGACCAACGGCCTGTTCGCCGAACCCGGCGCGCTGCTGCCGCCGGCGACGGCGCCGTGGTCGCTCGCGCTGCCGGGCCTCGGCCCGGTCGAGCTGACGTTGCAGGGCGCGGTGCTCGACAATGGCGTCCCGACTGGCCTCGCGATCAGCAACGCCGTGATCCTGCGCGTGCAGTAGCCGCGCGGCCGAGCGCGCCGCTTTCGCCGTCCTGCGGCGTCGGGTTTCCCCGAAGCGTGCTCGGCGGGGCCGAGGGGGGGGGGGGGGGGGCGCCCGGGGGGGGGGGGGGGGCCCGGGGGGGGGCGCGGGGGGG
>CAYMRG010000270.1:0-7304 GCA_964392555.1 uncultured candidatus Brocadiaceae bacterium | reverse complement strand
CGGTGACGAACGGCGCCTCGCGCGTGCCCGGCCAGTAGCCGAAGCCGCCGGACCAGGTCTGCATGCCGAGCAGCCGGTCGACCGCGGCCTGCGTCATCGCATCGGCCGCCGTCAGGCGCGGATCGCCGGCGGCGAGCAGCCGCGGCAGCAGCGTGCGGCAGGCGAGCAGCGCCGTGCCCTTGGCCATCGTCTGCTCGGCGCAGCCGTACGGATAGTCGAGCAGCTGCGTCAGCACGTCGGCGAGCCGCGGTTCGGGCCGGCTGTCGAGCCGCACGGTCGCTTCGACGCTGCGCCACGAAGAGGCGAGTTCGACATCGCCACCTTCGGCGAGATCGACGCCGAGCTGCTCGTGCGCGGGAATGGTCGGCTGGCGGACGGTGAACTCGACCGCGACCTCGCGGCGGCGTTCGCCGAGTTCGGCGACGACGCGCAGCTGCGCGGCCGATTCGCCGGGCGCGGGCGCGGTTGCGACGACCGGCACGTCCCAGGTCGTCTCGGCGCCGTTGGCCAGCGTGAGCCGCTGCGTCGCGGGGCCGGCGAGCTGCAGCGCGCCAGCGGCGGTCGCGGCGAGGCGCACTTCGCCGGCGGCGAGCGCGTTGCGCACGGTCACCGGCAGCAGGAAGCGGTCGCCGGGCGCGACCATGCGCGGCGTCGCGACCTGCACCGACAGCGGCGCCTTGACGACGGTCTCGGCGCGCGCCGCGGCCAGGCCGCGCGGGCCGGCGGCGACCACCATCGCGCGCACCCGGCCTTCGTAGTCGCCGAACGAGAACTGCGCGCTGCCGCGCCCCTCGGCGTCGAGCGGCACCGCGGCGAACCGCACCAGCGGGCGGATCCGGCTGTCGACCGCGCCGGCGAGCAGGCCGGCCAGCCCGTCGTCGTCGCCGTCGCCACCGGCCTTGCTGCCGGCGGCGAACTGCATGCCCTGCAGCAGCGCGGCGCCGTTGTCGGCGCCGTCGCTGGCGAGTGCCCGGTCGGCGAGGAAGAACGCCAGCGGCGCGGGGTCGGCGTGGCCCGTGATGCGCAGCACGCCTTCGTCGACGACGGCGACGACCGCGGTGGTCGCGCCCGGTGCGTGCAGCATCGCGCGCCATTCGTCGCCCGGCTCGATCGTCGCGGGTGCGTCGAGCGCGAGCGGAACTTCGAGTTCGGAGCGCAGCACGCGCAGCGACGCGGCGCCGACCAGCCACGCGGGGCCGAGATCGGGGCCGCTGTCGGGCACCGGCCGCGTCAGCGTCACCACGGCGTGCACGTTCGGCACCGGCAGGTCGGCGGGCAGCGGCACCGCGACGGTGTTGTCGCCGCGCTGCAGGTCGCAGACGAATGCGTCGAGCACGCGATCGCTCTCGAGCATCACGCAGCCCTGGCCGGCGGCCGGCGCGGTGACGACGATCGTCGCGATCGAGCCCGCGGCCAACGGCGCGTCGGGGCCGTGCACGCGCAGGCGATCGGGGCGCGTCGACGGCGTGCCGAGCGTGCACTCGACGCGGCGGTCGGCGGCGGTGGCGACGAGCGCGCATTCGCCGTCGGCGGCGGGCAGCGGCAACGTGGCCACACCGTCGTGCAGCGTGACCTGCCACTCGCCGAGCGCCTCGCCGTGGCGCGTCGTCGTCCAGCGCCAACGGCCGTTGCCGACCGGCGTGTAGCGCCAGTGCCACGAGCGGCGCTCGAGCCGCACGGTCACCGGCAGATCGCCGGCCACCGGCGTGCCGTCGGCCTGCACCGCGCGCAGCTCGCAGCGACCGTCGGCGCCGCGCAGGCCGAGGTGGCCGTCGACGCGCAACACCGGCGCGTCGGCCGCTGCGCGCACCGCGCGCCCGGACGGGTCGAGCACTTCGACCGCGACGTGGGCCAGCAGCGCCTGCTGCGGCGCCGTCGGCGGCAGCGCGAAGGTCAGCTCGGCCTCACCGTGGTCGTCGAGCGTGCCGTGCACCTCCGGCAGTTCGCCGGGCGGCGGTTCCTCGCCCGGCGCGGCGAACGAGTAGCCCTCGGTACCGGCGAACGTCGGCGCGTGCGGCAGCAGCCGGACGCGCGCGGTCACCGCACGGCCCGCCGCCGGCGAGCCGTCGAGCCACCGACCGCGCACCGTGACCTTGCCGAGTTCGCCGAAGCGCAGCGGTGCGACGGCGACGATTTCCGCTTCGAGCCGATCGGGCACGAACGCCTCGACGCGGAACGACGCGCGGCCGAGCTCGGTGTTGCCGTCGCCGGTGACGAGCCGCACGACGTAGACGCCCATCGGCGCATCGAGCGGCAGGGGCAGCCGACTGTGGGCGAGGCCCGACGCGCCGGCGTCGCACGGCAGCGTGCGCAGCGGCCGACCGTTGGGCGCGACGTAGCAGAACGCGCAGTTCGCCGTCGGTTCAGGCAGGCCGCGCCCGTCGCGGACCAGCGCGACGACGTCGATCGTCTCGCCGGGTCGCACGATGCCGCGGTCGGGCCACAGCCACGCCTCGAGGCCCTCGTCGACGTAGGCGCGGCCGCCGAGGCCGTCGTCGGCCAGTTCGACCGCTTCGTCGGCGGTGCTCGCGAACGCGACGTCGTCGCCGCGCTGCGCCACGACGACGAACGGCGTCCGGTCCTCGCCGGTCGTCGGCCACGTCACGCGCAGCAGACCGTCGGCGTCGGTTTCGCCGTGCGCGAGCGCCTGGTTGGTCGGGGTCAGCACGGTGACGCTCGCCGCCGCGATCGCGCCGCCGCGCGCCAGGTCGCGCACGTGGATCGCCGCCGAACCCTTGCCCGCGCGCCACGTGATGCCGAGGTCGGTGACCTGCAGCCAGCGCTGCTGGGGCCACTTCTCCGGATCGGCGAGTTCGAAGCGGTAGAGGCCGCGCAGCGGTGCACCGGCCAGCTCGGCGAGATCGACGGCCTGCGTCCAGGTCTCGTTGCGCGACGCGGCGATCGTCAGCTCGCGCGTCGTCGCCGGCGCCAGCGACGCCCCGTCACCGCGCTGCAGCGCGCGCACGAGGTTGTTGGCGTAGACACGCTGCAGGCGAACCTGCGCCTTGGCGACGTTGGTGCCGGTGACCGTCAGCTGCGGCTGCGCCGACGTGCACAGCACGTGGCCGCCCTGCGCGATCGCGAGCCGCGCCGGCAGGTCCGCCAGCAGCAGCGACCGCCGCACGACGTCCTTCAGGCGATGGCGGCCGTGGCCGGGGAAACCCGCCGCGAGTTCGACGGTGACGACGGCGCCCGGCTTGAAGTCGCCGACGAGGCGGAGGCCCCCGTCGCTGCATTGCACCTGGAACGGTTGCGCCGGCTCGAGCCGGATCTGCTCGGCGAGCGGCAGCGGCAGCTCGTGCGTGAACGCGAGCGCCAGCGCGCCGTCGTCACTGCGCAGGTCGGTCAGCCGCAGCGGGTCCTGCCAGCGCACGCGCGTCCGGTCGTCGTGGCTGGTCGGCACGTCGCCGTCGGCCGCGACCAGGCCGCGTGCGACGACGAGGTCGACGCTCTCCGGCAGGTCCACGACCGTCGGTCGCACCACGATCGACGCGGCGCTGCTCCGATCGGGCGGCAATTCGACGGCGATCGGCACGATCGCCTGCGGGTCGTCGGCCTCGGTGACGCGGACCTGCTGTTTGACCGCGTCGGCCGTCACCGGCTGGTCGAACACCAGGCGCAGCGCGGGCGTCGTCGTCGCCTCGTCGTTCACCAGCACGACCTGCAGCAGCTTCACTGCCGGCGTCGTGAACGGCACGATCGTGCCGGCCGCGATGCGGCGATCGCCGTGGCGCAGTTCGCGCGTGAACACGACGCGGTGGTGGTGCGAGCCGGCCAGCGGCCGCGCCGGCACGACCAGCAGCTGGCGCTCGGTGTGCCACGACGTGAGCACCGGCACCGGCGGATCGAGCTGGATGCCGAGATCGACCGGCGCTTGCCCATCGGCCGCATCGGGTCGCATGTCCGCGCCGAGTTGCAGAAGGAGCGACGGCGTGCTGCCGTCCTCGCCGCTGCGCAACGCAACCGACAGGCGGTCGGGCGCAAGGTCGGTCACGACCGATGCCGCAGCCACCGGCGCAGCAAAGACACGAACGAGCAGAACCAACGCCAGGATGGCGTTGACGACCAGCAACAGACGATTCACGCGCCCTCCCGGGACAGGCTATCCCGGTCGCCCGCGCGTCCCCCGACGCCGCGGGCGATGCTCGCTCCGGCGCAGACGACCGCTGCCACCGTCGCGACCACCGCAGACATCTGACCGGATGTCCGTTCGCAGGACCGTGCCACGGGCCCGCAGTGAATGCAAGCCTGCAGCGCATGACGGGGCACGGCGCAGCGACGGCGGTTGGCCGCATCGGCGGTCGACTCGTGACGATGGCCGCAGCGAATAGGGTGGCCTCGTCGCTTCGCCTCAACTGCTGGTGTGCGCGGCGAATCGCGCAAATCAGCGGTTTCGGCGACCTGCTGGGGATTCGCTCGTCGGGCCTGGACGGCTGGTGTGCGTTCCGATCATCTCCCGGCCGTCTCCAGCCCAGCGGGTGCACACCGATGGGGCGGAAGGGCTGCAGAGGCGAGAGCCAGAGCCAACCACCATGTCCATGCCTTTAGGCACATCCCCGATTCGTCAGGATCGAACCGCCGACACGACGGCTGGTGGAATCAGCTGGCTGTCGTTCGCGCAGTGTCGCGAGCGCTTCCGGTCGCGCTGGCCGTCGGTGTTCCGCATGCCGCTCGTGCGCGACCACTACGACCCCCTGGCGCACGCCGCGCTGTCGGCGCGTTCGCTGCTCGACGTCGGTGCGACCGAGCGCGTGCACGAGGCGAAGGCCCGAACGCGCTTTCCCGGGATCGATTACCGCAGCTTCGACATCGACCGCACGAATCGGCACGACTACCACGACTTCCGCGACGTCGATCGACAATTCGACATCGTCACGCTGATCGAGGTGATCGAGCACCTGCCGCACAAGGACGCGGTCGACCTGCTCGCCCAGTGCCACTCGCTGTGCGCGCCGGGTGGCTGGTTCCTGGCCAGCGTGCCCAACGTCTACACGCCCGGTATCCAATCCGAATGGACGCACGTGTCCTCGGTGCACTACCTCGACCTCGCCGGGTTGCTGGCGTGGCAGGGCTTCGAAGTGATGCACGGCGCGCGCGTCTACCACGCCAGCAAGCGCCTCTGGTTGACGCATGCGCGGCTGCTGCACGCCCTGCACCGGCTGATGGCCGTGGACTATGCGCAGTCCGTCGTGATGCTGGCGCGCAAGCCCGTGAAGGGATGAGCCCGCGGCCGCTGGCGACACCGGCCCCTGGCCGGACATGTTCGCCTGGCACGTGACGAGACGTGGAATCGTTCCCTGGTTGCGGCTACCGTGCCGCCGCAACCTATGTCGATTCGAGCAGTTCTGGCGTTCGGAGTGCTGCTGGCGACAGCCGGCTTCCTGGCATGGCGGCGGCGATACGGCGCCGTCGTAGCCGTCGCCGGTTGCGCTTCGGCCGCCGGCGAGCCCATCGCGCCGACCATTCGCTCATGCCTCACGCGCGGCGATGCCTTCGCCGTGCTGGCCCTGCTCCTCGGCGGGGTGGTGTTCGCGTTCACGCGCTACTCGTTCGCGGAGTTGCCCTACGAGGACGCGGCGATGGTCATGCGCTACGCGGAGCATCTCGCCGCGGGACATGGGCTGGTGTGGAACCCCGGCGAACCACCGGTCGACGGCGCGACGGACTTCCTGTTCACGGTGACCTTGGGCGTCCTCGTCAAGGCGGGGCTCGATCCGCAACTCGGCGTCGTCGCGATCGGCCTGCTGTCGCACTTCCTCACCGTGGCCCTGGTCTACCTCGCCGCGCGACGTCTCTGGCAGGCGCATTGGCTGGTCGCCGGCGTGGCCGCGGGGTTGATCGCGTTCGGTCCAGGCTCGGCCTACGTCGCCACGGGCTTCGGCACGCCCTTCTTCGGCTTGTTCGCCGCGCTGAGCTGGTGCCTCGCGATCGATTTCACGCGCCGCGCGGCGGCCGGTGAGAACGTGCGGCGACGCGGCTTCGCGTTCGCCTCGAGTGCCCTGGTGATGGGGCTGATCCGGCCCGAAGGGGTACTGCTGTCCGGCTTCCTGGTGGCCGCGGTCGTGATCAAGCTCGGCATCCGCGCGGCGCGCCCGCTGTGGCGCCGCTACCTGCTCGTGTTCGCGATCCTCGGCGGCGCCTACTTCGTCTGGCGATGGACCTACTTCGGTCATCCGCTGCCCAACCCGTTCTACAAGAAAGGCGGCGGCAAGCTCTACCCCGCGTCGCTGCGCGCCGCGTGCGCGCAGGTGTTCGCCTGGACGATGCCGTGGGGCGTCGTCTTCCTCGCCGGACTGCGCCGCCGCGCGATCGTTCGCGACACGCTGTTCCTCGCGCTGCCGGTCGTCGGCTTCACCGCGATCTGGGTGCTGCTCTCGCCGGAGATGAACTGGCTGGGCCGCTTCCAATACGCGGCGCTGGTCGTGTTCGTGGTGTCCTGGCCCGGGGCGGTGCGCGGCGTGTGGGGCGATTGGCAGCCGTCACGGCTGCGTCAGTCGCCGTGGCCGCAGGTGGCGCTCGCGGGCGCGTGCCTGGCGTTCGCGGTGCGAACCGCACGGATCGCGGTGCCGGAGCCCGTCGACCAGGGCAGCAATGGCCTGCACGCGGTCGCAAGCGTCTTGCGGCCCTATGCCGACCGCGGCTATGCGATCGCCACGACCGAGGCCGGCCTGCTGCCGTTCGTCTCGCGCTGGAACGCCGTCGACACCTGGGGATTGAACGATCCGTGGATCGCCCACCACGGGGTCGTCACCGACGAATACCTCGACCGGCACCGGCCGCAGGTCATCATGGCGGATGCGTTCTGTTCGCCGGGGACCGGTGCGTTCGTCGGCGCCGGTGACGAGTATCCGCGCTACGACGAGATGATCGCGACCATGGTCGGCTACGCGAAGCGCCACGACTACGTGCTGGCGGCGGCCTTCGCCATGTCGCCGGAACGCGTGCACTACTACTTCGTGCGGCCGGACTTTCCGGAGAGCAGCGAGCTCGTCGCGCAGATCCGCACGATCGCCTACGTGTGGCCGGGGAGCGATCAGGTGGTCGCCAACACGGTGGTCGGTGACGTGTCACAGAGCGCGGCCCCGGCCGCAACCGAAGACTCGGCTGCCGGCCGCGCCAGGCGCGGCGACTGACCCCGGGGCCGCTTGCCTGCTGGGGGCACCCCGCTCGCCGGGAGCGGCGCGAGGATTCCCGGCGCTCGGTCCCAGGTGGCTGCGTGGTTTCCTGATCCGCCCGCGGGCTATCGTCAGGCGATGGTGCGTCGTGACGCGACAGACGACAGAGACCCCCCGGGGCCGAAGCCG
>CAYMRG010000269.1:0-7333 GCA_964392555.1 uncultured candidatus Brocadiaceae bacterium | reverse complement strand
GATGCGGAACAGGTCGTTGCGGAACAGGTAGTCGTCACCGGTCTGCCCGCGCTTGCTCCACACCGGCGCCTCGAGCAGTTCGTCGATGCGGCCGGGGTCGTTCGGATCGTGGACGTGGGTCGGATCCTGCGCCGCGCGCCAGCCGTAGTCGGCCGCGTTGTCCTGGAACAGCCCCTGGTGCGACGGGATCGCGTTGGCCATGCCGACGGCGTAGAACGCGCCCGAGAAGATGCCCATCGTCGTGCCGAGCGGCGCGCGGCTCATCGCCGTCGCGTGCGCCGGGTGGCACTGACCACAGCCGTGTTCGGTCCGCGTCACGCGCAGGTCGGCCGGATTGAGGAACTGCAGGTACTGCAGCGAGGTGTAGGTGACGCCGTCGACCGTGTAGTCGGCGATCTTGTCGATGCCCGCGAGCGTCAGCTTGTTGAACCACGCGTAGCCGTCCTGCGCCTGCAGGTCGCGATCGCCGATCGTCGGCGGCGGCGGCACGTGCGAGCTCGCCACGTCGGTGCCGTTGGGATTGCCGCCGTGGCAGGTCGTGCACTTCAGCACCTCGGCATCGCCGGGGAACGGGTGCGGATTCTCGAGCCCCGGGCCGGCGTAGTCGTCGTGCTGCGAGCCGTTGTGGCATTGCATGCACGACTCCGAGTTGGCGACGCTCGACGTGCGCCCGGCCTGGTCGACGCAGGACGTGACGAGCAGGGAGGTCGCGCCGATCGCGACGAGGCTGCCGAACGTCAGGTGGCGGATCCGATGGTGCATGACTGTCTCCGGGTCGGTGCTCGGCTCAGGGAAGATCCCGAGTGTCGAGGGCATCGACACGCGGATGTCACTCCGTTAGGGCCGAGTCCCGGAGCGGGACCGGCCCGTGGTCTCGATTTCGCGAACTGCCCTACCGAACGATGGCCTGGTGCCAGTTGGTCGGCAGGTGGCAGCGTTCGCACTTGTCCAGCCAGCCGAGCCCCGCGTGCGGCGGGTTGGTCGTCGCGAGCGCCTCGTCGTAGTGGCAGCTCACGCAGTCCGGATCGGTCGGTCGGAAGTTGGTGACGGTGGCGCCGGCATGGCAGCGGTGGCAGGCGACCTGCAGGTGCGCGCCGGTCAGCGGGAAGCGGGTGTGCACGTGCTGCGTGCGGAAGTTCGGCACGTACCAGAAGGCCTCGTCGTGGCACTGCGTGCAGTCACGACCGAGCTCGCCGTAGTGGACGTCCGGATGGCAGCCGCCGCAGCCCTGCGCCGTGAACGTCGCGACCGGGCCGCGATCGTTGTGGCAGCGCAGGCAGCGCGCCTCGGCGTGCGCGCCGTGCAGCGCGACACCGGTCTCGGCCTCGTGGTCGAACCGGAACGAACCGACGAGCTCGTTCCACTTCGCGCCGATGTGGCAGAGGTGGCAATCGCCGGGGAACTTCTCGTGCGAGACGACCAGGCCGAAGCCGGCCCACCAGCGGTGGAGCTCGCCCTGACGGGGCGCCGAGATCGAGCACGCGAGCACCGCGAACGCCATGGCCAGCGTCGCCAGCACGCGCCAGGAACGGGGTCGGAGGTTCATCAGAAGTGCCTCTGCAGGTAGAAGCCCAGCGCGAACGACAGCTCCTGATCGTAGAGCGTGCCGTCGGCGTGCAGGAGTCCGCTCCACTCGCCACCGAGATCGGTCGACCACAGCCCGGCGAGGCGGTGCTGCACGATGTCGTCGCGGTTGTCGGGGAAGCCCTCGTTGTGGACGAAGCCGAGCTCGTAGAGCGCGTCGAGGCGACCGCCGGCGAAGCCGGTGCCGTGTTCGAGGCGCACGCCGATCGTCGTGCTGGTCAGGCCGTGGACGAGGTATCCCGCGAGCCCGCTGCGGGCGCCCGCCTGCAGCCAGCCGTCGGCCGAGAAGCCGAGGTCGGCCGCGCCGCCGGTCCGTTCCTCGTCGGTCCAGCCGGTCGCGCGCAGGTAGACCCGACCGGTCTCGCCGCGGTACCAGTTGGCCGACGCGGTCAGCCGATCCTGGTGCGCATCCAGCAGCGTTTGCGGCAGGATCGTCTGCGGCAGCTCGGGCCGCAGCAGCAGCGGGTATTCCTCGTGGTCGTAGGCGAGCGAGACGCCGCCGGTGCGCTGCCATTCGCGGCCGATCGAGGCGTTGGCGCGCGTCAGTTCGACGGCGTCCTTGCCGACGTCGCGGTGGTCGTAGAGGTCGATCCAGGTGGTGGCCGCGGCGTTCCAGCCGTCGACCGGCAGCCAGCGCGTCTTCAGCACGAACAGGTCGCGATCCGCGTCGAGGCGCCGCCACGTCTTCTGGAAGCCGACGCCGATCGTGAAGCGTTCGCTGACGTCGCTGGTCCACAGATACCACGCGGCGATCTGCAGGTTGGCCAGCGTGTCGAGGTCCTCGTCGAGCGTCGGCAGCCAGCCGAGGCTCGCGCCGAAGCGGTCGCCGCCCTCACGACGGTAGTCGACGGCGCCGCCGTCGAGCAGACCGAACTCCGGCATGTCGCGGACCAGGAAGCGCCCGACCTGCCAGTGCACCGGCTGGAAGCGATCGCCGCCGCGTTCGTAGCTGAAATCGAAGATCCGCAGGTCGAGACCGGCGTTGCCCGAGGTCTCCTCGAGCCAGCCGAACTCGCCGTGGAAGTGCAGCGTGCCACCGTCGGCGAACAGGTTGCTGGCGTCGCCGTCCACGCCGGTGCGCAGGAACGACTGCGAGAAGTCGCCGAGCGTGTTGGCGACATCGGCGACGGCGTAGTAGCGGCCGCGGATCGCCGGCGCGCGGTCGATCGCCCGCAGCGGCCGCGTGTTGCCGAGCAGCGGCATCCCGGGTCGCCAGTCGTCCTCGTCGGTGCGCCCCGGCGGCTTCGCCGGCGTCGGCTCCGGTTCGGTGCGCTGCGGTTCGACCGGGATCTGCGGCTGCGGCGCCTTCGCCGCGCGCCGTTCGGTCGGCACCGCGACGCGGCCCCTGGTGCCAACCGGCACCACCAGACCCTGGCCGAGCAGCTCGACGCTCGCCGTACGTTCGCCGATCTCCCGCACCACGCCCTGCACGGTCTGGCCGTTGCGCAGCGTCAGCACGACGCGATCGCCGACCTCGACGAGGTCGCGCTTGCCGCGATCGACGACGAGGTTGCCGTTGGGCTGGGTCGCCGCGACGCGCAGCTCGAGGTCCTCGACCGCCCCCTGCTGGGCGGCGACGACGACGGCGGTCGCACCCACCGCGACCAGGATCCGCAGATGGTCGTTCATCCTCTGTTCCGACGCTTGGTCGGCCCCCCTTCGTTCCCGTGGCAGGATGCGCAGTCGGTCGGCAGCGGCTTGTAGCGCACGACCGTGGCTCCGGCGATCGACTCCGGCTTGTGGCAGCTCGCGCACGGCACCCGCGCGTGGGCGTCGCCCAGCGGGAACCGCGAATCGAGGTTGTGACGGAACGACAACGTCGCGAACGTCGTCGTGCTCTTGTGGCAGCGGCTGCAGTCGACGCGGCCGAGCCGTTCGAACTGGCCCTGGTGCGGATCGCGGTGGCAATCGGCGCAGTCGCGGCCGCGCGCGAGGCTCCAGGTGCGACCGCTCGGCTCGGCCTTGGGCAGGGCCGGGTGGCACGCCTCGCAATCGAGCTGCCCGTGCGCGCCGGTCAGCGGGAAGCGCGCGAACAGGTCGTGGTCGAAGCCGTAGCGCAGCGCGCGGAACGACGCGGTGTCGTGGCAGCGTTCGCAGCCCTGGCGACCGTCGATGCCCGACGGCACGCCCTCCGCCGCGAAGCGTCCCTCGTGCGGATCGCGATGGCACGTCGCGCAGCCGCCGAACGGTTCCCCGCCGGCGATGCGGCCGAACTTGCGGCCGGTGGCGTCGGGCGCGTCGGTCGGCACGTGGCAGCCGGTGCAGTCGATCTGGCCGTGCGCGCCGTCGACGGCGAACCCGGTGAAATGCTCGTGGGCGAACTTCGCGACCTCGACCGCGGCGAACTCGCGTTCGCCGTGGCACGCGGCGCAGGTGCCGCGCCGCTCGGCGGCGAGCTCGTCGGCCGCGAGCACGAACGCGCCGCGGTGCGCATCGTCGTGGCACTGTTCGCAGCGCTTCGGCGTGCCGGCGAACCGGCGCGGCGAGTCCTGCGGCGGATCCTCGTGACACTCCTTGCACGCCAGCTCGGCGTGGCGGTCGTGCAGCGGGAAGTCGGTGCGCGCATGGTGCCCGCCGTCGAACTCGTTCGGCGCGAAGTGCGTGCGGGCGTGGCAGCCGAGGCAGCTCTGCGCCGCGAACGGACCGGTCGCGAACTGGCCGCCGTGCGGATCCTGGTGGCAGGCGACGCAATCGTCGGCGCGCCGGCCGGGGTGGCGCTGCGCGAAATCCGCCGCGGGCGCGTGGCAGCCGCTGCAGGCCACGGCCTGGTGGGGCGCCGCGAGCGGGAAGCCGCCCGCGGCATGCTGCGCCGGCGTCACCGCGACGCGCGGATCGGTGAACTTCTCGAACTCGATCGGGTGGCAGACGCCGCAGACCGCACCGGCGGTGGTCGCGGCGGCCTGCGCGTTACCGGCGACGAACGCGGGCGTGTGCGGCGATTCGTGGCAATCGGCGCAGGTTCGCGCCTGCTCGTGCGAGTCGGCGCGCATCACCTCGAGCGCGTGCGGCGTGTCGACCGCATGGCACGCGCGGCAATCGACCGCCGCGTGTGCCCCGCCGAGCGGCAGCCAGGCGTCGTGGCCCGGCACGGCGCGCTCGGCGAAGGTCTCCTGTCCGTGGCAGATCGCACACGCGACCTGCATGCGGCCGGCGTGCGGATCGGCGTGGCAGCTCGCACAATCCTGCTTCAGGCCGAGGAAGCGCTGCTGGCCCTCCGCCAGCAGCGGCGTCTCGGCGTCGCGGTGGCACTGCTTGCAGGCGAGCTGCAGGTGTACGCCGGCCATCGCGAAGCCGATCTTCCGGTGGTCGAACTGCTGTGGGTCGGCGACGCCGGCCTGGGCGAACGCGAGTCGGTTGACCAGCCGGAAGTCCGCACCGTGGTGCTCGCTGTGGCACGTCGAGCAGTTGTCGGCGACCTCGCGCGCGAGCGTGCCGTGCAGACCGGTGTGCTCGCCGATCTGCAGGCCGATGTCCTCGTGGCACTTGCCGCACGCGCCGCGCATGTCGCCGAACCAGCCGCCGTGGCAGGCCGCACAGACGCTGCCGCCGTCGACCGCCTCGAGCTGCGCGTGCACAGCCGACACCGGGCCCGGCGACTTGCGGCTGGACAACGCCATCGCCAGCAACAGCGTGCCGATCGCCGACAGCACGGCCAGGAACACGGCCGCGCGGCTCTTGCTGCCGGCGATCACAGGAAGCCTCCGCCGCTCAGCGCACCGTGCGCGATCGCCAGCGCGACGTGCACCAGCAGCAGCAGGACCATCAGCAGCGCGAGCCAGCGGTGCAGCCAGCGCCAGGTGCCGAGCAGCGCGCGCAGGTCCTCGAGGTGCGCGACGGCGACCGCCGCATCGTGCGTCGCCCGCGTCCGTGCCAGCACGTCGGCGAGCTCCCCCGCCGTGACGCCGGCCGCCGCGGCCGAGTGCCGCAGACGGCGCTGCGTCCGCCACAGATCCCATTGCAGGCCGACCAGCGCCATGACGCGGCCCGGCAGCGTCGACCGCCACTGGCGCCGATCGAGCAGCGCCTGCACGTCGGCGAACGCGGCCCGGGCGAACGCGCTGCCGCCCGCCTGCGCCTGTGCCTGCGCCGCGGCCAGCTCGCCGCGCAACGCCGTCAGCTCCAGCTCACGACCGTTCGCGGTGCGCGGCAGCCAGGCGTAGAACCAGCGGCCGACCGCGCCGGTCGCCAGCAGCAGCAGCAGCGCCCAGAACGCGTAGCCACCGGCCGTCTCGCGCGGCGCCAGCGCCGCGTGCAGCATCGCCAGCAGCAGCGCCGCGACGCCGGTGCCGACGTGCGCGGTCATCCACCACGGCAGCGGGCCGAAACGGACGCCGAACCACTGGTTGCGCCGCAACAGGTAGGTGAGGTTGGCGAGCACGGCGGCCGCCGCGGCGAAGCCGAACCACAGGCCGAGGCTGCGGTCGGGTCGCAGCAGCGCGTGCTTGGGGTCGGCGGCGCGCTCGGCGGTCGACAGGCCGTAGTAGTCGTGGTGCCAGAGCGCGAAGCCGAGCGTCGCCGCGGTGGCCAGCAGACCGGCCGCGAGTGCGGGCAGCAGGCTCGGCGTGCGCGCGGGTTCGTCGAGCGGCGCCGGCGCCTGGCGCTGCTCGGGATCGAACGAGACGCCGCTGCGCTCGAGCTGGGCGAACGGCGGTGTGCCGCCGATCATGACGAACACGCGATCGGCGCGCACCTTGCCGCGGCGCTCGCCGTCGGCAGTGCGCTGCGCGACGACGACGTGGTCCGCGGTGATCGCGCCGACCTGGGCTTCGAACAGCGTGCGCACCCGGCCTGCGGCGATCCGTTCGGTGATCCGCGTGCGGTTCTTGCTGCGGATGCGGACGAAGGCGTCCTGACGGTAGACGATCGTCACCGTGTTGCCGGGCTGCTCGGCGAGCGCGAGCGCCGCTTCGACCGCGCTGTCACCGCCACCGACGACGACGCAGTGCTCGCCCTGGTGGTTGGCGGCGTCGAGCAGGCTGTAGGCGACGTGCGGCAGCTCCTCGCCGGCCACGCCGAGGCGCCGCGGCGAACCGCGCCGGCCGACGGCGATGACGACGTGCCGTGCGCGGAACGTGCCCGCGTCGGTGTGCACGACCAGCGTGCCGTCGTCGGCGCGTTCGACGTGGTCGAACGTCACGCCGCCGGTGAACGGCAGCTCGTGCTCGTCGGCCAGCCGCTGCCACAGCTCGATCAGCTCCTCCTTCGCGTACTCGCGCTGCGGCAGGTGTCCGTAGAGCGGCAACGCCACGTCGTCGGTCAGCACGAGCTTCTGCCGCGGGTACTTCGCCACGGTGCCGCCGATCGACGCCTCCTGGTCGAGCAGCGCGAAGGCCAGCCCGTGCTCGCGGCAGCCGAGCGCGCAGGCGAACCCGCCGGGGCCGGCGCCGACGATCACGGCATCGAGCACTTCGTCACCGTCGCCACCACCGCCGCCGGCGGCGACGGTCGCGCGCGCGGCGATCGTCGCGGCGACGCGCTGGCCCTGTTCGGCGGCGACGCGGATCAGCGAGCGCGCCGTGATCTCACCGACCAGGAACACGCCCTCGCCGCCGATCGCCTGCAGCTCGGCGTCGAGCGCCGGCACGTCGCGACGCGCCGCGAGATCGCCCTGCGTCAGCGTCACGGCGCCGACCGGACACTCCGCGACGCACCGCGCGTGGCCGACGCAGCCGGCCGGATTGACGACCGCCGCCTGGCCGTGGACCAGCGCCAGCACGCCGCTCTCCGGACACGCGGTCACGCACGTGCC
>CAYMRG010000268.1:0-7348 GCA_964392555.1 uncultured candidatus Brocadiaceae bacterium | reverse complement strand
CCAGCGGCGTCGGGCTTCCCCGAAGCGTGCTCGGCGGGGCGCAGGCCCCGCCTGCGCGCGCTTCGGGTCGCCCTCCTTGCTGGACGACGAAATCGGCGCGCTCGGACGCGGCGGTTGGTGGGAAATGCGTCCTGGGGACAACCTGAGCCGTCTCGCCCTTCGGGCGAGCTGGCTCGAAGTTGACGCCGCCGCGGGGCTGGGCTGCGCTGTTCCCCGCGGTTGAAGGAACCCGCGTAGCGGCGTCCGGGGGACAACCTGAGCCGGGTCGCCCTTCGGGCGAGCCGGCTCAGGGCAGCAGCGTCAGCTGGATCGCGTTGGTCGCGGCGTGGAACAGCTCGGTCGAGGTCATGACCACGGCCGCGAAGTGGGTCGCGCCGGTCGGGAGGACGGTCGACGGCGGCAGCGTGAAGGTCGCGTGCGCGCGTCCCTGGGCATCGAAGATGCCGAGGAAGCTGGCGAAGATCGGTCCGTTGAGCCCTTCGAGGCCGAGGTTCGTCAGCGGATCGAGGTTCAGCGGCAGGTGCGCCGACGGCGACAGCGTGATGCCCGGCGACGTGCCCGAGCCACCCCAGGCGATCAGGTACAGCGACTGCGCGACGCTGACGCACGGCACCACCAGGGTCGGGTGCGCCGCGCCGCCAGCGCTCAGCGAGATCGTCGCCGCTCCGCCGGGCGCGACCAGCGGATCGTCCCATTCGAGCCGCGTGTCGCACGGCGGCGTCTGGCCGAATACCGGGACGCTGCGCGAATTGTCGTTCTCGTTGGTTTCGATGACGACGTTCGCACGGTCGACGACCGCGTGCACGAAGTAGACCTGCGCGTTCATCCGCCACGGCATCGCCAGCACGTGCTGCAGGGTCGTCGACTGCGACGGCGCCAGCGCCGGCAACGGGAAGCTGCCGAGGTACATGTCCTGCGTCGACCAGGCGGTGCCCGACGTCGACAGGAAGTACTCGACGGTCGTCGCCGGCGAGCTGGCCGGTCCGGCGTTGTTCACCGTGACGCTGGTCGTGCAGCTGCCACCGGCCTGCGCCCACGGCGACGTCGTGCTGAGCGCCGGGACCGACAGCTGGCTGGCGTTCGGGTTGACCACCGAGACCTGCCACGACCGCGTCTCGGTCATGGCGTTCGCGGGATCGACCCGGACGAACGGCGACTGGTCCTTGATGCGGGCGGTCAGCGTGTGGAGACCGATCGGCACCGTGCTCGGGTTGAGCGTGTAGTTCGCGTTGACCGCGCCGGGGATCACGACGCCGTCGAGCAGCCAGCTGATCACCGGCACGTTGCCCGGCGGCACGATGTGGGTGAACGAGAACGTCTGCGTCGTCGGCACGGTGACCGTGACGTTGGCCGCCGCCGGTGTCGCCGAGCTGATCACGACGCCGACCGAGTTGGTGACCAGCGTGATCGCCTCGCGGCAGATCGGGCAGTGCGGCTGGCTGAGGTTGCGCATCAAGCAGTCGTTCTTCGGCCGGTAGAGGCCGTACAGGTAGTAGCCGGCGCCCTGGAACGCGCTGACGCCGCTGGTGCCCCACCAGATCGACCACTTCTGACCGACCGGCGAAGTCGTGATGTTGACCTGCGAGGGTTCGCCGCCGGTGTAGGTGCCGTACGGGTAGTCGTACTCGTCGGCGAGGCCGGCCTGCGCGTGACCCATCTCGTGGATCTGCACCTCGCCCATCAGCGGGCCGTTGTAGCTGACCGCGAACTGCGACGCGCAGCCGCCGTAGGTCGGGTCGTTGACGAACACCAGCACGCGGCCCTCGTTGGCGGGCGCCAGCGCCGCATCGGCGAGTGCCTGCGACGTGTTGTTGATGTAGACGCAGCGCACCGTGCCGCCGACGTTGTAGGTCGCGTCGTAGGCGGTGTTGACGTAGACCGGCGGCGTCAGCTCGGGGTGGTCGGCACCGCTCTGCGCGCTGGCGCGGAACACGGTGTGGACGTTGTAGTATTGCGCGAACGTCGCGTACGGCTCCTTCTGGAACAGCGCCGTCAGGAAGGTCTGGACGTTCTGGTTGAACAGCGGCTGCTCGAACGCCTGGTAACCCTCGGCGAGGATCACGATGTCGTAGCGGGCGTTGGTCGGGCCGTTGTTGAGCACCGTCGTGACCGTCTGGGCACGGGCGCCGAGCGCGGCGAACGCGGCGGCGGTGGTCGCGAGCAGCGCCCTCATCGGCCACCTCCGGCCAGTCGGCGCACCGCGTCGCCGTCGTCTGCGCCGAGCGCGATCACGGCCGCACCTTCGTGCCGCGTGAACGCGTAGCTGGCGGCCGCGGCGAAGCGCGGCGCGTTGACCAGCATCGCGATGTGCGGATCGTGCACCTGGCAACCCTCGACCTGGATCGCCTGGCCCTGCCGCTCGGGGCGCAGGTCGAACGGGCGCACGTCGAGCGGCACTTCGGCGAGCAGTTCGCCGGCGGCGTCGCGGATCGTCAGCGTCCAGTCGCTCGTGAATCCCTTCGGCACCCCGGCCCACGGGTCGGTCTTGGCGACCGCGTGCTTGATCTGCAGACCGGTGCGATCGCCCTCGACGACCAGCACGTAGTGGCCTTCGGCGATCGGCGGCGTCACCGGTGGGATGGGCGCTGTGGCGGCATCGCCGGAGCGGAACGAGAACCAGCCGAGGCCGACGGTCAGCACCAGACCGACGCCCAGGTAGTGGATGGAATGCATGGTGGGGTGGGACGGGGCGGCTCGGCGAGGATGATAGCGTGTTGCACCGCCGCGCGCGGGCTGTCTGATCGCGCGCCATGGACTTCCGCGGTCGCGTCTTCCTGGCCCCCCTGACGAAGGGCGGCAACTTGCCGTTCCGTCGCCTCTGCCTCCGGCACGGATGCGCCGTCACGATGGGCGAGATGGCCTACGCCTACCAGGTGGTGAAGCGCAGCAAGAGCGAGCTGGCCCTGCTGCGCAAGCACCCCGAGGAAACGTGCTTTGGCGCGCAGATCGCCGCGTCGCGGCCCGGCGACGCGATCGCGGCCGGCAACGCCGCCGCCGAGCGCGGCGCGAGCTGGGTCGACCTCAATTGCGGCTGCCCGATCCACGACATCGTGCGCCGCGGCATGGGCGCCGTCCTGCTCCAGCGACCGGCGCACCTCGGCAAGCTCGTCGCCGAGATGGTCAAGGGCATCCCGGTGCCCGTCACGGTGAAGATCCGGCTCGGCTGGAGTGAAGACGAGCGCAACGCCAGCGAGCTGGCGAAGGCGATCGAGGAGGCCGGCGCGGCGGCGGTGTGCGTGCACGGCCGCACGCGCGAGCAGCGCTACTCGCGCGCCGCCGACTGGGACGCGATCGCGCGGATCGCCGCCGAGCGCACGATCCCGGTGATCGGCAACGGCGATCTGCTGACGTGGTACGAGACGCACGAGCGCTGGCAGCAGAGCGGCGTCGCATCGGTGATGCTCGGCCGCGGCGCGCTGATCAAACCATGGCTGTTCCGCGAGATCGCCGAACGCAAGGAGTGGGAGCCGACCGCGAGCGAGCGGCTCGCGATCTACTTCGACTTCGCGCAGCTGCTCAAGCAGCACTTCCGCGACGACGAGAAGGGCAAGGAGCGGGCGATGCGCTTCCTGCCCTGGCACTTCGAATTCTTCTGCCGCTACCGGCCGCTGCCGGCGGCGAAGTGGCAGGAGGCGTCGCGCCGGCATCCGCTGCTGCAGACGCGCATGGCCGACGACGAGCCGGACCTGCCGGTGCTGGAGCGGCTGCTGCGCGATGCGCGGCCCGAGCTGCACGGGCGGCTGGCGACGTTGCTGTGGGAGGCGAGCGATGCCGCCGATGCCGAAGCGCGCGCGCTGCAGCTCGCGGCCGAGATGCCGCCGGTCGCCGGCGAGGCGGACGAGGTCGCGACCGCGCACGGCTGAGCGCGGTCTCTGCGTCACGGCGGTTCCCGGGTTCAGAAGCCGAGCGTCGCCGTGCCTCGATCGGACAGACTCCACGTGCCGGTGGTCAGCTCCAGCTGCGCACCCTGGAAGTGGAGCTGCACGCCAGCGAGCGTGGTGCTGGGCGGAATCGGCAGCAGCAGCGACGTCGTCGAGCCGACCACGGCGAGCGGGCCGGCGAGCGCGTCGAGGCTGATCGTGAGCAGGCAGGTCGGGTCGGTGGTCAACCCCAGCGCGCTGATCGGGAATGGTGCGATCGTCGTGTAGCCGATCGCCATCAGCGGCAGTCCGGTCGGCGAGACGTTGCTCATCGCGACCTCGAGCGTCGCACCGAGCGTCGGCAGCTGCAGCCCGGACAGCGCCGGCAAGCCGACCGCGCTCGGGCAGCCGACGCCGCTCGTGACGAACGTCGCAGCGGGCGTCGCCACGCCGGCGCCGGTCGCGGTGTCGAACACCAGCTGGTAGCCGCCGTTGGCGAGCGCGCTCAGGCCGGCGGGACCGGCCAGACCCGTGGCGCGGCGCCAGGTGCGGCCGGCGATCGTGACCTCCGACTCGTCCTGGCGGTAGACCGCCAGCAGTCGCTCGAAGTCCCGGGCGGCATGGTGGAGGCCCGGGTCGATCGCGACGTCGTGCAGCGCCTTGACCTGCGCGTCGGTGAACGGCTCGGCCCAGATGACGGCGTCGTCGACGTCGCCAGGGAAGAACTGGATCAGCGTCAGCGGGTTGGCCGAGCGACCGATGACGACCGGCCCGCTGCTGGTGTTGACGGTCTGGTTGCCCGAGTTGGAGTAGGCGAACACGCCGTCGACGAACAGGCGCACCTGGCTGAGGTTGGTGGCGCCGGTCGGCAGCACCGCCGTCAGCATGTGCCACTGCCCGTCGTTGACCGCCGGGCCCGAACCGGTCGTTCGCCCGCCGCTGATGCCGAGTTCGAGGACACCGCCGTTCGCGCAGTCGATGTCCATGTCCCACTTCGTGCCGTTGCCCGGGTTGGTGCCGAACGCGAGCGGCGTGACGAGGCCGGACGACGCCGTCGTGCGCGCCCACACCGAGACGGTGCGCGCCTGCGCACCGAGCAACGAGATCGTGCCGGCGTTCACTTCGTCGCCGGCGGTGCCGCCCAGGTGCGCGGCCTGGCCGAGGATGCCGGGCGCCTGCGTCACGTTGCCGGCCGCGATGCCGTTGTTGAGCGGACCGGTCGAGCCGGTGTTGGCGAACACGTTGCCCGTGAGCTGGTCGAAATCGAGGTCGACGAGGTGCTCGGTCGGGTTCTGGTTGCCGTTGACGAACGTGCCGTACGGCGCCAGCGTGCCGGTCGCCTGCGTGACCCACGAGCCGCCGCCGGGCTGGCGCGTGAGCTCCGCGTAGCCCACGGTTTGGTAGCCCTGGCTGCGCGTCGCGGCCGTGATGTCGAAGTTCGCCTGCGGGCGGTTGCTGCCCGTCTGCCACAGGCTGCCGCTGGTGAGCTGCACGGCGATCTGCTTCGAGGTCAGCTCGAGCCGATTGTCGTGCACGTCGATGCGCAGGTAGTTGATCGGCGAGTTGTTGCCGATCAGCCCGCCGTGCACGAGCTGCGTCACGCCGCCGTAGCGCGACAGCGTGATGTCGTGCACCTCGCCGCAGAAGTAGAGGTCGACGTCGTACTGCGACAGCGTCTGCCAGAGCAGCGTGTTGTACTCCACCGCACCACTCTGGTCCCGTACGCCCAGGTTCGACGAGTTGCGCACCCGCACCGGCCGCAGCACGGGCATGTGCCCCTGCACGATGATCCAGTCCACGGTCGGGTTCGCGCGGCCCGCGGCGAGCACGCCATCGAGCCATGCGAGCTGGTCGTCGGTGGTCGTGCCCGCCAGTCCGTTGTCGAGCGTCGGCATCACGCTGCCGTTGGCGCCGAGGCTCGTGTTGGGATCGTCCTGGCGGAACTCGTCGACCATGACCATCAGCACGTTGTTGTGCTGGAAGGCGTAGGCCGTGTTCTCGTAGACCGTGCCGATCGGTCGGCTCACGTAGCGCGGGGTTCCGGTCGCAGCACCGGCCGGCACGTGCGTGAACCAACGGCTGAACGCCTCCTTGTAGGTCGGCACCATGCGCGACCTGGCGCCGCCGGCGGGCCAGTTGTTGTCGCCGAGCTCGTGATCGCCGAGCAGCACGTGAACCGTCATCGGCACGAGCGGTTGCTGGAGCGACTGCAGCGCCGCAGCGAGGTGCGGGTTGCGCGCAGGATCGAAGCGGCCGAGCCAATGGTCGTAGTAGAAGTCCGAGGCGCGTCGGATCGCCGCCTGACGCTCGGTGTCGTTGCCCAGCGGGCCGAACACGAGGCGCCCGTCCGAGCTGTATTCCCAGTGCCCCATCACCAGATCGCCGGCGACCGTGACGAACTCGGGTTCCTCGAGCGCCAGGCGCGACACGATCCAGTTCACCGAGTCGTCGTACTGCACGGTGCAGCTGTCCCAGTCCGGATCGAGCGCGACGAAGCCGGCTGGCAAGGTCGGGTTGCCCGGGAACTGCGATGCGGGATCGACCAGCGACGCGATGTCGTTGTTCTGGAAGTCCGGGATCGACACGAACGACCACGACTGCGCGACGAGCCCGGCCGAACCCGCGAGGGTGCGGCCGAGCAGGGTGGGGATTCGGGCCATGGGGAAGGGCGGGTGGCGATGCGAGGTCAGAAGCCCAGCGTCGCGGCGCCCTGGTCGCTCAGGTTCCAGGTGCCCGTCGTCAGTTCCAGCTGCGCACCCTGGAAGTAGAGCGGCATGCCGGCGAGCGCGGCGATCGCCGGGATCGGCAGCGACACCGAGGCGGACGAACCGACGACGCCGAGCGGGCCGACGAGCGCGTCGAGGTTGACCGTGAGCAGGCAGGTCGGGTCGGTCGTCAGGCCCAGCACGACGATCGGCAGGGGCGAGATGGTTGCGTAGCCGACCACCATGAGCGGCAGGCCCGTCGGCGAGACGTTGTTCAAGGCGACCTGGAGCGTCGCCCCGAGCACCGGCAGTTGCGGCGCGGACAGCGTCGACGGGCCGGCCGGGCTCGGGCAGCCGGCGCCGGTCGTGGCGAATGCGGCGGCAGGCGTCGCAACGCCAGCGCCGGTCGCGGTGTCGAACACCAGCTGGAAGCCGCCATTGCCGAGCGCCGTCAGGCCGGCGGGGCCGGTGAGGCCCGTGGCGCGACGCCAGGTCAGGCTGCCGATCGTCACCTCGGTCTGGTTCTGACGGTAGACCTCGAGCAAGCGCTCGTATTCGCCGGGCGAGTAGTAGAGGTTGGTGTTCACCGCGACGTCGTGGAGGCCCTGGACCTGCGCGTCGTTCAGCGCCACCGACCAGACGACGGCTTCGTCGACATCGCCGGGGAAGAACTGGATCAGGGTCAGCGGGTTCGCCGAGCGGCCGACGACGACCGCGCCGCTGGAGGTGTTGACCGTCTGGTTGCCCGAGTTGGTGTAGGCGAGCGCGCCGTCGACGAATAGG
>CAYMRG010000267.1:0-7363 GCA_964392555.1 uncultured candidatus Brocadiaceae bacterium | reverse complement strand
GCTTGTCGCGCCTGGCGACCCGACGTCGCGCGGCGCCAGCTCGTCGCGTGGGTGGCCGTCGATGCCGAAGCCGAGCGCGTCGGTCGTCCGCAGCGGACGTTCATCGGCTTGCCCTTGCCGCTGCGGCTCGCCGAGGCCGATCTGTCCCTCGCCGCAGGCGACACCGCCGCCGCGTTGACCGCGCTGCAGTCGCTGGGGCGCACGCGTATCCCGTGGCTGTTCGAGCGCGTGCCGGGGTTGGCGGCGCTGCGCGCGAACCCCGAGTTCGCCACGGTGCTGACGAACCTGGGCGTGAAGTAGCGGGCCAGCCCGGGTCAGAGATGTGCCGACAGTTCGGCGAGCGCGCGGCTCAGGATCGAGCGCACCGCGACCTCGGTCTTGCCGAGGTCGGCGGCGATCGCGGCGTGGCTCATGCCCATCAGCCGCGACATCAGGATGACCTCCTGCTTCTCCGGCGCGAGCTGGCCGAAAGCGGCTTCGACGCGCTGCAATTGCTCGCGCGCCATCGCCTGGTTGCTGGGCGACCAGATGCCCGACAGGCCGCGGATCTCCTGCGCGTCCAGCCCGTCGCGTTCGCGGCCCGGGTTGCGTTTGCCGGCGCGCCAGTGTTCGGCGCGGTCGGCGATCTTGCGCATGGCGGTCGTGAACAGCCACTTGCGGAACTCGGGTTCGCCGCCGAAGCGGAACCGCTCGGCGTTCTCGAGCACGTCGCGGCAGACCGACTGCGCGAGGTCGCTGCACGATTCCTTGGCGAGCAGCGTCGGCCCGGCCTTGAGCCGCAGGAAGGCGCGCAGCGCGGGCAGGTGGCGTTCGAGCAGGATCTCGACCGCGGCGTCGTCGTGCTGGCTGGCGCGGTGCAGCAGGTTCTCGAGGTCGTCGGCCATCGGCCGGGGACCATACCGCACCGCCCGGCGTCCGCCAGGCGGGCGGCCGGCCGGCGGTTGGCTACAGCGATCCGACCACCAGCAGCAGCGCATTGCTGCTGGCGGTCTGCAGCGAGGTGCCGCCGGCGCCGAACTCGAGCGCGATCGCCTGCGAGGCGAACGTCAGGCCGGTCAGGCTCGGCGTCGCCGGGATCGCGACCTGCGCCGTGGCGCTGCCGGCGCTGGCCGTCAGCAGTTCGAGCCACAGCGGGTTGACGTAGAGCGAGCAGCCAGGGCCGCCGAACGGCAGCGGGCCGACGTTGAGGTTCGCGGCGACCGCGAACACCGCCAGCGAACTGGCCGCGAGCCCGTCGACGGTCGCGGTCAGCGCGCCGCCGAGCCACGGCAGATCCGCGGCGTGCTGCGAGATCACGCCGGCGCTGCCGGCGCAGCCGCTGCCGAACGACAGCGCATTCGCCGGGCAGGTGGGCTGCCCGTGCGCGAAGCCGGGCGAGAACTGCTGGTCGACGGTCGTGAAACTGCCGCCGACGAACAGGTCGCCGTTGCGGCCGGCGGCGAAGCTCGTGGCCAGGAACGACGCGCCATTGCCGAGCGTCGCGAACGGGACCCAGGCGGCACCGTCGAACTGGAGGAGCTCCGACTGGTTGCCTGCGATGTTGCCCGCCACCGGGTTGCCGTTCGGCAGGTAACCGAGCAGGACGCTCGCACCCGGCAGGGCCGTCCAGGTGCTGCCATCCCAGAGTCGGATGCCGTTGGCCACCGCGAGCAGGCCGCCGTCGGGCAAAGCCACCAGCTTGGTCACCGCCGTCGTGTTGGGCGCCGCGATCGACTGCCAGACGCCGGCGGACCACACCTGCAGGCTTTGGCCGGCCGCGGACAGGCCTCCCGCGACGATGCGGCCGTCGGCCAGCGTGGTCAGGGCCAGCACCGCCAACATGGTGGGCGGTATGGGGATCGTGCTCCACGCCGTCCCGTGCCAGGAACTCAGGAGGTTCACACCGCTGAGCGCCACCACCTCGCCGGTGCCGCTGACAGCGACCTTGTTCGCCGACGCCAGCCCCGGACCCAGCGGTGACCAGGTCGATCCATCCCAGCGCGCGACGTGGTTCACGGGCACGCCGCCGATCGCCGTGAACGTGCCGACGACGACGAGGTCGCCATTCGGCGCTTCCGCGATGTCCAGGATGGTGCCCTCGACGGTGCCCAGATCGTGCCACGCAGCACCGTCCCAGTGCGCGAGACCCTGCGCGCTCTGGCCTTCGATCTCGGTGAACGATCCGGTCGCGACGACGTCGCCGTTGCGCAAGGTCGTGAACTTCGTAACCGGTGCCGCCGGGTGGGCATTGCCGACGGTCTGCCAGCTGACGCCGTCGTTGTCCTGCACCGATTCGGGCAAGGACACCGGGGAGTAGCTCTGGGTCGTCACCGAGCCACCCGCGACGACATGGCCGACGACATCGGCGAGCAGGCAGTTCCAGATGTGGTTGGTGGTCACGCCGAACGATACCCAGGTCGCGCCGGACCATTGGAAGAGCCGCGACTGCGGGTAGCCACCGAACAGGCTGGAACTCACGATCGGATTGCCGGCCGGATCGACCGTCAGGGCCGTCAGGTTCGACGCAGTGCCGAGCTGGGTCGTCACCGTGCCATCGAATTCGTAGACGGCCGTTGTCGAGGACAACAGGACGTGGCCGTTGGGTCGGGCGACCGCGTGATCGGGGAAATCGAGCAGCGTCAGCGTGTGGTCGTTCCAGGTGGTGCCGTCGAAGCTGACGTAGGCCGACAGCGACGAGCTACCGGCAACGCCGAAATAGCCGACCGCGTGGACGTCGCCATTGGGCGTGACCGTGAGGTCGATGACGGCCGAACCGGGCGAGACCGGCGTGAGGCCGGCGCCCAGCGAAGACCAGGTCAGGCCGTCCCAGCGGGCGACGAGCGGGATCGCCGCGGCGCCCGCGTGGGCGAACGTCCCGCCGGCGATGAGGTCGCCGTTGGGCAGCACCGCGAGCGCTTCGACGAGGCCGTCGGTGCCACCGCCGAGCGGTGCCCAGGCACTGCCGGTCCAGCGGGCGACTCTGCCGACCGGTGTGGAGCCCGACTGGTTGAACATGCCGCCGGCGATCAGATCGCCGTTGGGGAGCACGGCGAGGCTCGTGACCGCCTGGTCGAAGCCGGCGCCGAGCGGCAGCCACTCGGTGCCGTTCCAGCGGGCGATGTGGTTGGTCCGCGAGCGATCGGCGAACACGAAGTCGCCGCCCGCGACGAGGTCGCCATTGGGCATGCGGGCCAGCGCCCGCACCTCGCCGAGCGGACCGCGTGCGGCGAAGCCGCTGTGCCACTGGAAACCGCATTGCGCCGACGCTGTGCCGGCCAGCAGCGCGATCGCGGTCAAAGTCTGTGGCAGGATCGCGCGCAGCGGGTGCCGCGCGGGCGAACGAAGGGCAGCGAGCGTCGTCATGGTACGGTCAACCGCGGCTGCGGTTGGCTCAGGGGTTCCAGCAGGTCGAGGCGACGCGACGTGCAGGCACAGTACCAGGGCAGGTCCGGGCGGTAACGGCATTTTCGCACGCTACTCGGCGCGCAACGCCTCGATCGGGTCGAGGCGCGCCGCGCGCCACGCCGGCAGGGTGCCGGCGGCGAGGCCGATCGCGACGGCAACCGTTTCGGCGACCAGCACCTGGGGCATCGTGGTCGCAACCGGCAGGGCCGGCACCAGCAGGCGCAGGGCCTGGCCGATGCCGATCCCGAGCAGCAGGCCGAGCGCGCCGCCGAGCGCGGCGAGGGCCACGGCTTCGCCGAGGAACACGCCGACCAGCGTGCGGCGCGTCGCGCCGAGCGCGCGCAGCAGGCCGATCTCGCCGGTCCGTTCGCGCAGCGCGATCGTCATGATCGTCAGGATGCCGACGCCGCCGACCAGCAGCGAGATCGAGCCGAGCGCGGCGATGCCGGTGGTCAGCACCGACAGCACGGAGCCGAGCACGTCGAGCATCTGCTGCTGCGGCGTGATCGTGAAATCCTCGAGGCCGTGGCGCGCGAGCAGCGTCCGCTGGCAGGCGGCGACCACGGCTTCGGTCGTCGCGCCGGGCGCGAACAGCACGTCGACCTCCATCAGGCCTTCGCGGTCGAACAGCTCGAGCCCGCGCGCCGCCGGCACGTACACCGCGTCGTCGAGATCGATGCCGAGGAACTGGCCCTTCGGCAGCATGGTGCCGACGACGCGGAAGCGGTTGCCGCCGATGCGCACGACCTCGCCGAGCGCGCGGCCCGAGCCGAACAGCTCCGTCGTCATCTTCGCGCCGAGCACCACGAAGGCGCGCGCCGTGCCGCTGGCCTCGTTGGGCAGGAACTGGCCGGCGCCGACCGGGAAGCGCCAGACGGTCGGCATGTCCGGGCCGACGCCGTAGACGGTCGTTCGCCGGCTGCGGCCCGCGGCTTCGACCGCGGCGTTGCCCATCACGACCGGCACGATCGCGGCGACCTGCGGCAGCGCGCGCAGCGCGTCGGCGTCGTCGACGGTCAGCGGCCGCACCGTGTTGAGCATCGCCCCGGACACACCGTGCGTCTGCGACTTGCCGGGCGCGACCTGCAGCAGGTTGGTGCCGAACTGCGTGAATTCGCCGAGCACGAAGCCGCGCAGGCCGGTGCCGAGCGACAGCAGCAGCACGACCGCGGCGATGCCGACGGCGATGCCGAGCGCGGTCAGCAGCGAGCGCTGGCGTTGGGCGCGCACGGCGCGCGCGGCGAACGCGAGGCTGTCGCGGAGGCGCATGCCTCACCGCCTCGCCAGCGCCTGGACCGGATCCAGCCGCGCGGCGCGCAGCGCGGGCGCGATGCCGAACGACAGCCCGATGGCGATCGCGACGGTCGCCGACGCGGCCAGCGCCCAGGCCGGCGCGCCGGGCGACAGCTCGGGCACGAAACGCGGCGCGAGGAAGCTGATGCCCTCGCCGAGCAGCAGGCCGAGGCCGGCGCCGCCCAGCGACAGCAGCAGCGCCTCCCAAAGGAACACGCTGCGGATCGTGTGCGGCGCGGCGCCGAGCGCCTTCAGCAGGCCGATCTCGGCGCGGCGCTGCGCGATCGCGACGACCATCACGTTCATGATCAGGATGCCGGCGACGACCAGGCTGATCGCGGCGATGCCGGCGATCGCCAGCGTCACGGCGCGCAGGATGCCGTCGAACGTCGTCAGGATCGACTCCTGCGTGATCACGGTGACGTCTGCCTCGCCGTGGTGGCGCTGCGCGACGATCCGCTCGGCAGCGGCCCGCGCCGGCTCGATCGCGGCGCGGTCGCGCGCCTCGACCAGCACGCGGAACATGCCTTCGGCATCGAACAATGCCTGCGCCGCAGCGACCGGCAGCACGACCATCTCGTCGAGGTCGGTGCCGAGCGAACGGCCCGCCGACGCGAGCACGCCGATCGCGCGGTAGCGGCGGTCGCCGAGCCGCACCCATTCGCCGACCGCGTGGGCGTCGCCGAACAGCTCGCGGGCGATCGTCCGGCCGAGCACGCAGACCGCGCTCGCCTGGTGCGGATCGCCGGCGGGCAGGAACGCGCCGGTCGCCAGCTCGAGATGGCGTACCGCCAGCAGGTCGCTGGTCGAGCCGAGCACCATCGCCTCGCGCTGCCGACCGCAGGCGTCGACCAGCGCGCTGCCGGCGATGATCGGCGCGATGCGGCGCACGTACGGACTGCGTTCGATCGCCAGCGCGTCGTCGAGCGACAGCGGCTGCGGCGTCTCGGCGAGCATCGGCGGCGCGCCGCCGGTGGTCTCGTTGCGACCCGGCAGGACGATGACCAGGTTGCTGCCAAGCGACTGGAACTGCCCCGTGATGTAGATCCGTGCGCTGTCGCCGAGCCAGGTCAGCGTGACGATGCCGGTGATGCCGATCGCCGTCGCCAGCAGGATCAGCAGCGTGCGCGTGCGGTTGGCCACGAGGCTCTGCACGGCGAACGCGAACTGCGCGCGCGCCTTCACGACGCCGCCTCGCCGTGGCCGCGGCCGACGTCGGCGACGATCCGCCCGTCCTCGAGGCGCAGCTTGCGGTGGGCGCGCGCGCCGAGCGCCGGGTCGTGCGTGACGACGACCAGCGACAGCCCGTCGTCGTGCAGCCGTTCGAGCGTGTGCACGACCTCGTCGCCGGTCTTGCGGTCGAGGTTGCCGGTCGGTTCGTCGGCGAGCACGACCTCGGGCCGCGTGATCGTCGCGCGCGCGATCGCGGTGCGCTGGCGCTGGCCGCCGGAGAGCTGGTCGGGCAGGTGGTGGGCGCGGTCAGCGAGACCGAACGCCGCGAGCTGCTGCGCGGTCCGTTCGCGCCGTTCGCCGGTCGCCACGCCGGCGAGCACCAGCGGCAGCTCGATGTTCTGCGCCGCGGTCAGCCGCGGGATCAGGTGGAACGACTGGAAGACGAACCCGATCTTCTCGCGGCGCACGCGCGCCTGCTGCTCGTCGTCGAGCTGCGTGGTGTCCTGGCCGTCGAGCAGGAACGTGCCGCGCGTCGGCCGGTCGAGGCAGCCGAGGATGTTCAGCAGCGTCGACTTGCCCGAGCCCGACGGGCCCATCAGCGACAGGTACTCGCCCGGCGCGACGACGAGGTTCACGTCGCGCAGCGCGTGCACGATCTGGTCGCCGACCAGGAACTCGCGGTCGACGGCGCGCAGCTCGATCACTGCGCCGCCTCCGCCGCCGCCGTCGCCGCGACGGTGACGCGGTCGCCGGCGGCGAGACCCGGATGGTCGGAGGCGACGACGACGCGGTCGCCGGCCGCCAGGCCCGCGGTGACCTCGATGTAGCGCCAGTTGGCGAGGCCGCGCGTGATCGCGTGCGCTGCGAGCACGCCGTCGGCGTCGACGACCAGCACGCGGTCGCCTTCGCGCACGGCTTCGCTGGGCACGCGCAGCACGTCGTCCTTCTTCGCCAGCAGGATCTCGGCATCGGCCGAATAGCCGGCGAGCAGGTGCACATCGGCCGGCAGGTCGAGCAGGTCCACCTCGACGTCGGCCGTGCGCGCCTGCTTCTCGCGGTCGAGCACATAGGGCGCGATGCGCCGCACCTTGCCGGCGAACGCGCGTTTGCCGAATGCGTCGAGCGTGACGCGCACGCTCATGCCGACCTGGACGTGTGCGGCGTCGACCTCGTCGATCGGCGCGGTGACGTAGAGCGAGCTGTCGTCGATCAGGTCGACCGCCGGCGGCGTCGGGATGCCGACCGGGCTCGGCGTCACGAACTCACCGACCTCGCCGTTGACCTCGGCGACGATGCCGGCGAACGGCGCACGCAGCACCGTGCGGTCGAGCGCCGCCTGGATCGTCGCGATCTGCGCCTGGCGCACGCGGGCTTCGGCCTCGGCCGCGAGCTGGTCGGCGCGCGCGGCCTTGGCGCCGCTGGCGACCTTGTCGAGCAGCTCCTCGGACGCGACGTCGCGCGCGTGCAGTTCGACGAGCCGCGCCGCCTCGCGCTCGGCCAGCTCGGCGCGCAG